>NHIA01000001.1 GCA_002170825.1 Cyanobacteria bacterium TMED177 | reverse complement strand
TGGAATGCTGACCCCGCAAGGCTGTTCAACGGCAATGGTTCCGCACCGTTCAGCTCAGGCCTGGCCAGCCGCGAGGAATTTTTCCAGGTGGTTCGCAACAAGCGGGTCCAGCAGCTGCTGCGCAGCGAAAGCGAAGCGCTTTGCAACGCCCGAGCCCCGAAAGCAAGCTTCCAGTGGGTGGAACCACCGACTCAGGAGAGTGAGGTGGTGATCGAACCGTTACCACCACTGGATCGGGCTGACCTGCTGCCCGATACAAGTGCCCTGCGCCGCGAAGAGCGACAGATGCTGCAAGGTGAACCGGCTACGACCCCCTGAAGTCCTCCCAGACCACTGCTTCTGCTTCTCGCCAGTAGCGACTGAACCGTCCCAGCCGTGGCGGCCGTGGCAATTCGACAAAGGGATCACCATCGAGGATCCATAGGGGCAACTCACGGTTGATGCGCGAGGCGTAGCGGTTCAGCCTCGGATCCACCGCACCGCTGGTGACCACACCATCGGCGTCGCAGCGCTTGGCAAAAGCGAGAACCTCCGCCACCACATCACCACGGCGCAGGGTCAGCGGCAGCTCTAGGGCACACTCATAGAGGAATCCAAGGCGTTTACGGCTGATGCTCTGCGCCTTGATCCAGTCATCATCAAACACAAACAACGCCGGGGCCTGGGGGCAGTCCTCCAGGGCTGGGTTGGCTGGGCCAAGGGCCTCCTCGTGCACCCAGACGATCGGATTGCTGAGATCCATCAGCGGCGCCTCCGCTGAGCCCTGCCCCGGGCCGGCACATCACGCACCGGCGCACTCACGGCAAACAACTGGTCCTCCAAGGCGTCGTAGCTGCCTTCAAAGGGGCACTGGCCGGCACTGGCGCAGTCCCTGCAGAAGCGGCCATTGCTATAGCGCTCAAGGTTGTCGCGGTTGAAGAAGTAAGGCTTGTGACTGAAGCAGCTGGCCACCCACTGCCAGCTGAGGTGGTTGCTGGCGGGGTCACCATCGAGCAGATGCTCGAGAAACCAGTCAGCCCCAGCTCGCCAGTGCACCCGTCGCCAGTGCACCAGATAGGCCGCCAGCCACATGCGGGCGTGGTTATGCAGCCAGCCGGTGCTGACCAGCTCATCGCGGAATCCATCCATGCAGGCCAGACCCGTGCTGCCGTCCCGCACGTCCTGGGGCAACTCAGGCGCATAGCTGCCGGCGTCATGACCGGTTTTGTGCTCCTCCTGGTCCTGCTGGATTCCATCACCGAGGTCCTGCCACATGCGCTGCCAGAAATCGCGCCAACCCAGTTCGTTGATCAATTTGGTGCCGTCATCACGGCGGCTGATGCGACGGAAGACGGCATTACGCACCTCCGCCAGGCTGAACACCCCATGACGGATGTAAGGCGATAGTCCGGTGACCGCGCCGCTGAGGTGGTTGCGGCTGCGGGCATAGCGGGCGGGATCCACCTTGCTGAGCTTCACCTCGGCGGCCTTGCGCCCACCTCGGATCGGACTGAGCTCACCCTGGGCCTCAGGAAACTCCTGCTGCAGCAGGGCATTGAGCTCAGCTCGGCTTTTGAACAGACGCGGCAGATCACGGGGATCCGGCGGTGGAGATGGGGCGGGCACCAGTCTGATTGGGGAACGCTGGGTGGATCCTGGCGGGGCGTGCGGGAGAATCGCGCGATTCACGCCCTGCAGGACCGTCCGATGCTGCTTGATCTGACCGGCAAGAAGATCCTCGTCACCGGCATCGCCAACAACCGCTCCATCGCCTGGGGCATCGCCCAGCAGCTCAGAGCCGCCGGCGCCGAGCTGGGCATCACCTACCTGCCTGATGACAAGGGCCGCTTTGAAGCCAAAGTGCGTGAACTCACCGCGCCGCTCGAGCCCAGCCTGTTCCTGCCTCTGAATGTGCAGGACCCCGCCCAGATGGAAGCGGTCTTCCACCAGATCAAGGAGAAGTGGGGCGTGCTTGATGGCCTGGTGCACTGCCTGGCCTTCGCTGGCAAGGAGGAATTGATCGGCGATTACAGCGCCACCTCCGCCGAGGGATTTGCCAGGGCCCTGGAGATCAGCGCCTACTCGCTGGCACCGCTTTGCGCTCACGCCAAACCGCTCTTCAGCGAAAAGGCGGGGGTGATCACCCTCTCGTACCTGGGCGCCGAGCGAGCCATCCCCAACTACAACGTGATGGGCGTGGCCAAGGCCGCCCTAGAGGCATCGGTGCGCTACCTGGCCGCGGAGCTGGGCCCTGAAAAGCAGGTGCGCGTGAACGCGATCAGTGCCGGCCCGATCCGCACCCTGGCGAGCTCGGCCATCGGCGGCATCCTCGACATGATCCACAACGTGGAAGAAAAAGCGCCCCTGCGCCGCACCGTCACCCAGATGGAGGTGGGAGGCACCGCCGCTTTCCTGTTGAGTGATCTCGCCAGCGGCATCTCCGGCCAGACCATCTATGTCGATGCCGGCTACTGCGTCAACGGCATGTGATCTCGAGCTGAGGCCATGCTTCACCCCAACGGTCGCTTGGGCACGCTGCAGTTGTGCTGGCATGTGCTGCATGCCATGCGATCGGATCTGATGCTGGCGCTGGTGCTGACCCTGGTCTGCCACCTGCTGATCCCTCCGGCACTGGAGCACAAACTCAGCCCCAAGGTGCTGCTGCCGCTACTCGGCATCTTCGGTGTCAGTGTTCACGGCCTTTCGCAACACCCAGGCCTTTTAACGCCGGTGGGATGCACGCACCCAATGGGCCTGGATGGTGAGTGCCAGCCGTGAATGCGCGATGGACTGATTGCCCTGCTGAGCCAGACCGGGCAGCACCACCTGCGGGAGCTGCTGAACCGACAGCACGTGCTGATCAGCTGGCACCTCAATCGCGATCTGCGCGGTTGGATCAGCGCCAGCTGCGAGCAAGCCACAGCCCAGCTGGAGCAAGAACTCAAAATCGAACCCGGCAGAGGGCGACAAAAACTGTTGCACGATCAGGCCCGAGGCATAGCCCAACTGGTCAAGCAGAGGCTGATCGGCTTTGTCCTGGCCCAACGGCCCGGAGCCCTGCTGGAAGACCCCTTCACCAGCGCGACGTTCGGACTACCACTCGATCACATTTGCGCTGAAATCAGCGCGGATCTGCTCGGTCAAGGCCATCCCTCAGCGCTGCCGGCGCAGGGGCCAAGGGCCCAAGTGTGGACCTGACGCCAGAGGCTGTCAGCATGGAGTCAGAGCGGAGCGGGCATGGGCACTGAGCGCCAGGGGCAGGTGCACCGGCAGACCGGTGAGACCGATGTGCGAGTGGTCCTCCAACTCGATGGCTCCGGACAGTGCCACGTGAGCACCGGGGTGCCGTTTCTCGATCACATGCTCCACCAGATCGCCAGCCACGGCCTGTTTGATTTGGAGATCAGCGCCAGCGGTGATACCCACATCGATGACCACCACACCAATGAAGATGTCGGCATCGCCGTCGGTCAGGCCCTGAGCCAGGCCCTCGGTGATCGCAAGGGCATTCACCGCTTCGGTCATTTCTTGGCACCCCTCGATGAAGCCCTGGTGCAGGTGGCACTGGACTGCTCCGGCCGGCCCCATCTCAGCTACAGCCTCAGCATCCCTGCCCAGAAGATCGGCAGCTACGACACCGAACTGGTGAAGGAGTTCTTCGTGGCAGTGGCCAACAACGCGGGGCTGACGCTGCACATCCGTCAGCTCGATGGGGTGAATTCCCACCACATCGTGGAAGCCTGCTTCAAGGCCTTCGCCCGGGCGCTGCGCATGGCTACGGAAATCGACCCGCGCCGAGCCGGCCAGGTCCCCAGCAGCAAGGGGGTGCTGGAGCAGGCCGGCGCCCAGGTCTGAAACAGTGCCCTGGTTCATCAAACGCGAAACCCTGCGCTGCTCCGGCGCCAAGATGCGCCAGACCATCGCCGAGCACCACGACTGGGTGCACCGCCTCCGCGCTGAAGGGGTGAGCATCAGCAGTGGCTACCTCGTCGATGGCCAGGGCACACCGGGGGGTGGGGGGCTCCTGCTGCTGCAGGCGAGCGACTACCGCAGCGCCGAGGCGCTGATCCTGCAGGACCCGATGGTGCGCAGCGGCCAGGTGGACTGGCAGCTGCACCAGTGGGTGGCTGCAGTAGGCCAATTGAACGCCACTTAACACTCCGTTACGGGATGATGGTCTCCGCTATCGCCCAGCCATGACCGCCGCCCCCAGCCAGGCCCCGGCCTACGAACGCAGTGACTGGGCCAGCGCCTTTCGCAACGTCGGCCAGGAGCTGGAGGCGGTTCCCCTGACCATCAGCCGCGGCAGCCTGCCTGCTGAGCTGGAAGGGGTCCTGTACCGCAATGGCCCCGGCCGGCTCGAGCGCGGCGGGCAGTGGGTGCATCACCCGTTCGATGGCGACGGCATGATCACCGCCGTGCGCTTTGAGCAGGGGCAGGCGCAGCTGAGCAACCGCTTTGTGCGCACTGAGGGCTGGCAGGCCGAGGAAGCCGCCGGCAAGGTGCTCTACCGCGGTGTCTTCGGCAGTCAGAAGCCCGGCGGTGTGATGGCCAACGCCTTTGATCTGCGGCTCAAAAACATCGCCAACACTGGGGTCGTGCGCCTGGGCGATGACCTGCTGGCCCTCTGGGAGGCCGCCGAGCCCCATGCCCTCGACCCCGACACACTCGACACCCGCGGGCTGAGCCGCCTCGACGGTGTGCTCAAGCCCGGCGATGCCTTCAGCGCCCATCCCCGCTTTGACCCGGGCCACCACGGCAGCAAACGCATGGTGACCTTTGGGGTCAAGAGCGGCCCCCGCAGCACAGTACGGCTGATGGAGTTTGCCGTTGACGCTGACGCAGCGGCGGGCATCAAGGCCGGCCAGCTGCTCAGCGAGCGCCGGGACAGCTTCAACGGCTTCGCCTTCCTGCACGACTTCGCCATCACGCCGAACTGGGCGGTGTTTCTGCAGAACGCCATCAACTTCAACCCCCTGCCCTTTGTGATGGGCCGCAAAGGGGCAGCCCAGTGCCTCAGCTCCAAGGCCAATGGCCAAGCCAAGTTCTGGCTGGTTCCCCGCGAAGGCGGATCCCACGCCGGGGAAGCACCGCGGATCATCGATGCACCAGAGGGCTTTGTCTTCCACCACCTCAACGCCTGGGAAGAGGGCGAGGAGCTGGTGATCGACAGCATCTACTACGAAGACTTCCCCTCCATCGGTCCTGATATGGACTTCCGTGAGGTGGACTTCGAGCAGATCCCTGAAGGGCTGCTGAAGCGCTGCCGCCTCCAGCTGACTGAGGGCACGATGCACTGCGAGCAGCTCAGTCCGCGCTGCTGCGAGTTCGCCATGGTGAATCCAGGCCAGTTGGGCCTGCCGGCCCGCTACGCCTGGATGGCGGTGGCTGAGCGCGAGATCGGCAATGACCCACTGCAGGCGATCCGCAAGCTTGATCTGCTGAGCGGGGAAGCAACGGTATGGAGCGCCGCGCCGCGGGGCTTCGTCAGTGAACCGCTGATGGTGGCCCAACCTGGCGCGTCAGCAGAAGACGATGGCTGGGTGCTCTGTCTGGTCTGGAATGGCGCCCGCTGTGCAAGTGACCTGGTGATCCTCAACGCCGTCGATCTCAGCGAGCAGGCGGTGCTCGAGCTGCCGCTTGCTGTCCCCCATGGCCTGCACGGCAGTTGGATCAGCAGCAGCTGATCCAACTGCGGATCCGACTCAAGCCTGCTGACGCTGCCACTCCCGCCAAGCCAGTCGGGGTGCGGTCCATAGGGTCGTGAGCACCAGGGGCGTCACTGGAACAGCAGCAATCACGATGAAAGCTTGCAGCGCATTGATGCTGGTGCTGTCCCCTAGGCTGGTGCCGATGCGCAGCAGCACCAGGGTGAGGCTGCCGATCATCAGGGCCCAGAACAGACGCAGCACTGCCGGTGGCGTGCTCTGGCCACTGACCACCATGGCAGCGGCGTAGCTCATCGAATCAGCGCTGGTGGCCATGAACAGCACCACCAGCAGCAGGCCGACGGGGATGAGCAGCCAGGCCAGCGGCAACTGGGTCAAGATGGCCAGCAGGGCAGCGGCAGCGCCGTTCTGCGCCAGCGGCTCGGTCACAGAGCCCTGCTGGGAGAGCTCAAGAAACAAACCACTGCCACCCAGCAGGGTGAACCAAATGTTGGTCACCAGCGGGCAGAGGATCGCCACAGCCAGCACCAGTTCACGCACACTGCGACCGCGGCTGACGCCAGCGGTGAACAGGCCCATCAATGGGGCGTAACCCAGGAACCAGCCCCAGTAGAACACCGTCCAGCCATTGACCCAATTGCCTGGAGCACTGTTCTGAGCCAGTGCCATCTGGGGCAGACGGCTGAGGTAAAGCACAAATGAGCTGAAGAAATGCTGGGTCAGCCACAGGCCAGGCCCCAGCAGAAGAAACGCCACGGCCAGCGCGATAGTGAGCCAGACATTGAGCTCAGAGAGCCACTTGATGCCCTTCTGAATGCCACTGACGGTTGAGGTGGCAAACACCGCGGTCAGCAGCACCACCACCAGCGACTGGAGACCAGCGCTGTCACTGATGCCGGGCAGCTGACCGGCGGCATTGCTGAGCTGCAGGGAGAGGAAACCCAGGGGGCCAACGGTGCCGGCGATGGCCGCCACAACCGAGAGACCGTCACTGAGATGGCCCAGGGGGCCATCCACCCAACCACGAGGCACCAACGGCACCAGCAGGCTGCGGGGACGCAAGGGCTCGCCGCGTCGCTCGAGCACAGAGAAGGTGATCGTCACCGTGGTGGCCACCAGGGCCCAGGCGAGAAAGCCCCAGTGCAGAAAACTGACGGCCAGGGCTGGATCCACAGCCGCTGCAGTGCCGCCTTCAACCCCTAGGAAATAGGGCGCTGGCGATTGGAAGTGGAACAGGGGCTCGGCAGCAGACCAGAACACACCGCCGCCAGCCAGGAGGGTGCAGATCAGCACCGCACACCAATCAAAGAGCTTGAGCGAGGGTTTGGCCTCAGCCCCACCAAGCCTCAGCTTCCCGACAGGACTGATGGCCAGCCCGAGGGCAAGCAGGAACAGCAGGGCCACCATCCACTGCCAGGTGCTCCCCAGCCAGTCGCTGATGATCGCCTTGCCGCCTTGGGTGAAGGCGGTGGCCAATTTGAGATCCACCGCAGCCATCACAAGGAAGACCAACAGCGGGCCAGCACCAACCCACAGCGGGGGCTGTCTCAGCCAGGAACGATCAGACTCGGACGGCATCGCGATCGCGGCTCCAGGAGGACAGGTCAACAGTTGGGGTGGCCCCGATGGCCAGGCGAGCCAGGGAACTACCAATCAGCGGCGCAAATTTGAACGCCTGGCCAGAGCCACCGCTGAACAAACTCAGCCGTGGGCCCATCCGATCCAGCACGAAATTCACATCCGATGCCATCGAGTAGGGGCTGATCACGGTCTCTACACGCTCCTGGATGCCGCTGACGTTGTTGAACAGGAAGTGATCCAGCAGTTCCACCAATCGGGCCGGGGGTTCCTTGGCCATGGCGTTGGGCGCATCCACGCGCAGGTCCTTGGGAGCCCAGTCGATGCCAGCCTTGATCTTGGGACGGCCATCCTCGGTGCGGCTGAGGACCGGGAAGCCGTAGTACAGGCCGCCGTCATCGCCGCGTTCCTGCTGGAAGCAGAACCACTGGGGATAGTGATCAGCCTGATCGGGATCCACGGTGTAGTGGGCCCAGAGCATGGGCCACACCTCAAGCTTGGGGGCCAAGCCATGGGGAGC
>NHIA01000002.1 GCA_002170825.1 Cyanobacteria bacterium TMED177 | reverse complement strand
GTGGCTGAGCTGCTCCGGGACCGTGAACGGGCTGAAGCGTTCGGGGTTGAAGAAAGGCGCACAGTGCTCCGCAGTTATGACCTCGACATGTGTGTTCAACGCCAGCTGGCGTTGATGGATCTGGTGGCCAGCGGCAGCATCAATGCTTGATCAGTTGTTGTAGCAGTTGAGAGCTGTTTGGTGAGATACATCGGGATGAATTCTGCAAGACAAATGCGGTATTCGCGCTATTTCAGAGTCTGTGAAGACTTGCTTTTTCCATGTCTCATAGCGACGTGTTTGCTCAGGGCATCTCATCAGGTGATCCCTATCAGGATTCGGTAGTGATTTGGACGAGGGTGTCGGATGAGGATCTTGGTGTAAGAGATGTCGAGGTGAATTGGGAAGTGTCGCGAAAGCCTGCTTTTAAACGTAAGCAGATTGTTGATCAAGGTCGTTATGAGACGTCGGCGGACCGGGATTGGACCGTCAAAGTGCTGGCGGAAAATCTTCAGCCAGGACAGGATTATTATTATCGGTTTAAGTTTGATGAGGCGACCTCTGATGTCGGGCATACCCGAACATTGCCTGACGAAGCTGATGCGGTTCGTCTGGGAGTGTTCTCCTGTGCCAACTTCACAGCAATGGAGGGTTTTGTTGCCTACGGACGGGCTGCTGAGATTGATGCACAGGATCCCTTCGACGCGCTTTTGCATCTCGGTGATTACATCTATGAATATGGGGAAGGTGGCTATCCAGAGGCTGAGGATGCAGTCGATGGCCGCGGTTTTGAACCTGATGGCGAGTTATTAACACTTGATGACTATCGTGCTCGCTATGCGCAGTACCACAGCGATGAAAACCTTAGAAATCTGCTTGCCTCCGCGCCTTTAATCGCGATTTGGGATGATCATGAAGTGGCCAATGACAGTTGGGCTGGTGGTGCTCAAAATCATCAACCAGATACCGAGGGTGACTGGGAGACTCGCCGTGACCAAGCCCTGAAGGCTTATTACGAGTGGATGCCGATTAGGGAGCCGGAGTGGCGAGAAGGCAGCGATGCTGGCACGGCTCTGACGCCACTCACCCAGGCTTATCGATCATTTGACTTCGCTGATCTTGCGTCGATACACCTGTTGGAAACTCGATTGTCTGGGCGAGATCTCCAACTCGCTTGGGCTAGCACTGGCTACCCTACGCCCGAGCAGGTACAAACCCGAATTGCCACAATTCTCGGCGATTTCGAGTTGACCACGGTTTATGCCGAATTACTGGGTTTAGAACTGCCAAACGATGAAGCCAGCATGGCAGCCTTTGCCCAGTCTCTGGTCGTTCCAGTTGGGGCTGAATTGGCTGGGGAGATTCTTGCCACAGCGTTCACAGATACTGAGCGCCAGATCCTGGGTGAACAGCAGATGGGTTGGCTTCAGCAGGAACTGGCAACGTCCCCTTCAGTTTGGCAGGTGTTGAGTTCCGGCACCACTTTCCGAAATATGTCCATCCCTGTATCGGCTGCTCAGCTTGTGGGCAACATTGACTTTGACAATCCTCCGCTCGACGTTCTGAATGCTTTGGGGGCTCCGATTCACAAGCTTGTTTCAGGTGTTCCTTTTGATGAGTTGTTGGAAGAGGAGCAGGCTCTATTTGCTCCTGAGAACAAAGTTCCGTTTAATCTTGATGCCTGGGACGGTTACGGAGCTCAACGTGAATTAATCCTCCAAACGGCGCAGCAGCTCGGTCAGAAAACTGTTGTTCTCTCGGGAGATATCCATAACGGCTGGGCTGGCACGTTGAACACGTTCACTGAAAGTTCAGATGGTTCTTCCCCTGCAGGATCCACGGTTGGAGTTGAATTTACAGGGCCTGGAGTGACCTCGCCAGGAATTGAAAAGTACTTTCCTGGAATTGATGCTTATTACCGNCAGGCTTTCCCTGGTGTCGATGGCCTTGATGACTTTTTCACGTCCTATGTGGATGGCTTGGCGTATGCCGATATTAANCGNCGCGGATTTATGGAGGTGACNTTTGGACGTGANGTAATCACGACGAATTACCACNTGATTGATCCGGCTACATCTCCTNTCGACGCATCNGATTGGGTNGTNGAGACGGTCCAGGCAGATACCAACTTTGATCTTTTCCCTNTGTCGCCACAGGATGAAACCACATCNAGGGTTCCNGCGAGNTANCGAAATCAGGCTCGTTCGGTTTTTCTTGCTGGTGCCGGGGATGATTTGATTCAATCTGGTTCCCGCAGATCGTTTGTTTCTGCTGGTGGTGGCAATGACCAAATTCTGGGTGGCTCAGCCAGCGAGCTTTTGCGTGGAGATGAAGGCGATGATCTGATCCGCGGGAGAGGTGGTCCTGATGAATTGCGAGGAGGTAAGGGTGCTGATGAGCTCAATGGTGGGCGTGGAGATGACGTCCTGCATGGTGGTTCCGGTTCTGACAGATTCCGGATCAGCCATGGAGATGATCGGATTTTGGATCTGAATCCGTTGCAAGGTGATGTTCTCCTGTTTCCGAAACAGATCGAGGTTGCCTTGAGCGAAACAACGGATGGTGTTCTTCTCAGCAGTGATCGAGGCACCACCCTGTTGGAGGGACTGACCTTGGCGCAAGTGGAGGGATTGATCTGAGCATTGACAGGCAGACTGAGCCGCTGAACCAGCACCCGATGTCGTGAGTCAGCTGCAGAGCCTCAGGGGCATGGTGGATCTGCTGCCGGAGGCCCTGCAGCGTTGGCAGGTGGTTGAATCCTTCGCCCGGGAGCATTTCCGCCGTTCCGGCTTTGGTGAGATCCGCACGCCGTTGCTGGAAACCACCGATCTGTTCTGCCGCGGCATCGGTGAGGGCACCGATGTGGTGGGCAAGGAGATGTACAGCTTCACCGACCGCGGTGATCGGGCCTGCACGCTCCGGCCGGAGGGCACAGCCTCGGTGGTGCGCGCGTCTTTGCAGCATGGTTTGCTCAGCCAGGGGGCACAGAAGCTCTGGTACGCCGGTCCGATGTTTCGCTATGAGCGACCCCAGGCCGGCCGTCAGCGCCAGTTCCACCAGATTGGTGTGGAGTGGCTGGGGGCGGAGAGCGCCCGCAGTGATGTGGAGGTGATTGCCCTGGCCTGGGATCTGCTGGCCAGCCTCGGAGTCGGTGGGTTGGAGCTGGAGCTCAACAGCCTTGGTTCAGCGGAAGACCGTCAGGCTTATCGCACAGCCCTCGTGACCTGGCTGGAGCAGCGGGTGGATCAACTGGATGGGGACTCGCGCGCGCGGCTGAGCAGCAATCCGCTGCGAATCCTTGACTCCAAGAACATTGATATCCAGGCCTTGCTGGATCAGGCGCCAACCCTGGCTGATGCCCTCAGCCCCGAGAGCCGCTTGCGGTTTGAAGCTGTGCAGCAAGGGCTGACCGCCCTTGGCATTCCCTACCGACTCAATCCGCGGTTGGTGCGGGGCCTGGACTACTACAGCCATACCGCCTTTGAGATCACCAGCGATCAGCTAGGGGCGCAGGCCACCGTCTGTGGGGGCGGTCGATATGACGGCCTGATTGCTCAGCTCGGTGGAGCGGCCACACCGGCCATCGGCTGGGCCGTGGGCATGGAGCGGCTGTTGCTGGTGCTGGAGGCGGCCACCAAGGCAGATCCGAACGGGGCGGCGGCTCGGTTGGTGGGCACGTCCGCACCCGATGCCTATGTAGTCAACCGCGGCGAACAGGCGGAGACCATGGCTCTGGGGCTTGCTCGCGCTCTGCGGGCTGCTGGATTGACCGTCGAACTGGATGGTTCGGGATCGGCCTTCGGCAAGCAGTTCAAACGGGCGGATCGTTCCGGTGCCCGTTGGGCTCTGGTGTTGGGCGATGAAGAGGCCGATCGCGGTCAGGTCCGGCTGAAGCCGTTGCTCGGTCAGGGGGATGAGGGCACCTGGGCAGTGGCCGAAATTGCAGCGATCGTGGACATGCTGCGCACCCCCTGAGATGCGGATTCATCTCGTCACCGGCGGGGGCGGGTTCCTGGGCTCCCAAGCCGGGGCTGCCGCAGCTGCGTGAATCCCATCGGGATCCGCAGTTGTTACGACGAAGGAAAGTGCATCGCCGGAACGCTTTGCTTTGACTGTCGGCGCATGAATGATGTGGAGGTTCGTGTGGCGCGGATCTTCAACACCTGTGGACTGCGGATGTTTGTCGATGAAGGCCGTGTCGTGGGAGATTTCAACGTCCAGGTCCTGCGCGGGCAGCTGCTGACCCTCTACGTCGACGGGTCACAGACGCGCTCCTTCTGTTTTGTGAGCGATCTGATCGAAGGATTGATCCGGCTTCTGGACCGTGATCACACCGGTCCTGTCAATCTGGGCAACCCCAGTGAATTCACCATTTGCGCGTTGGCGGATCTGGTGCGGGAGCGGATCAACCCCCAGCTGCCGTTGATTGAACACCCTCTACCTCAGGACGATCCCCTTCAGCGTCGTCCGTCGATCGATCTGGCGATGCAGCCTCTGGACTGGCGGCCGACTGTCTCACTGGAGCAGGGCTTGGCTCCAACGATCGACTCCTTCCGTAAGGTCCTGGCACTTGAGGAGAGCGTCGGAGCGTGACGATTCAACGGATCTGCTGCATCGGGGCGGGCTATGTCGGTGGGCCGACGATGGCGGTGATCGCCGACCGATGTCCGGAGATCCAGGTGACGGTGGTGGACATCAACCAGGCGCGCATCGATGCCTGGAATGATGCCGACCTGAGCAAGATTCCTGTGTACGAACCCGGTCTGGATGAGGTGGTGGGCCGTGCCCGGGGGCGGAATCTGACCTTTTCCACGGGGGTGGATGCGGCCATCGCTGCGGCCGACATGGTGTTTATTTCGGTGAATACGCCCACCAAGACCAAGGGCTTGGGGGCCGGTCAGGCCAGCGACCTCCGCTGGGTGGAGGCCTGTGCCCGCACCGTCGCCAAGGCCGCGACGGGGCACACGATCGTGGTGGAGAAGAGCACCTTGCCGGTGCGCACCGCCGCAGCGATCAAGACGATTCTCGAGGCTGCCCAGGAGGACGATCAGCAGCGCAGCTTCACGGTGCTCTCCAACCCCGAGTTCCTGGCGGAGGGCACGGCGATCCGGGATCTGGAAGCGCCGGACCGGGTGCTGATTGGTGGTGAGGACGCTGACTCGATCGATGCCTTGGCGTCGGTCTACGGCCACTGGGTGCCGGAAGCCCAGATCCTGCGCACCAACCTGTGGAGCAGTGAACTGTCCAAACTCACGGCTAACGCTTTCTTGGCGCAGCGGATCACTTCGATCAACTCGGTGGCGGCGTTGTGTGAGGCCACGGGGGCGGATGTGCTTAGCGGCACTGTTATCTGGACCCAGGCTGATTCTTCCGAAGCGGCCGAGGAGGCTCCGGATAGCGTTCTGACCCTGACGGGATGGCATCATTGCTAGGAGCTGAATTAGGAGGAGCTTGCTGCCCAAATGCTGCGTACGTCACCGATCCCGAGTTGTTTCTAGGTATTGGACTCACCCTTCGGCAGATGGGTGATGCCAATATGTATTGTTAGTTAAGTTTTTCAAAACCATGAGAAATCTAATCACAGGTGGCGCAGGTTTCGTTGGCTCTCACCTTGTTGATCGATTGATGGAAGCTGGAGAAGAAGTCATTTGTCTTGATAATTACTTTACAGGTCGAAAAAGTAATATCGGCCAGTGGATTGGGCATCCTCACTTTGAGCTTATACGTCATGATGTTACCGAGCCGATAAAGCTTGAAGTTGATAGAATCTGGCATCTGGCTTGTCCGGCTTCACCAATTCATTATCAATTCAATCCTGTTAAGACTGCAAAGACCAGTTTTCTTGGCACCTACAATATGCTAGGTCTTGCCCGTCGTGTAGGTGCACGGTTGTTACTTGCCAGCACGAGTGAGGTTTATGGAGATCCAGAGGTTCATCCACAGCCTGAGAGCTACCGTGGATGCGTTAACACAATTGGCATCAGAAGCTGCTACGACGAAGGCAAGCGTATTGCTGAAACCCTATGTTTTGACTACCGACGTATGCATGGAACTGAGATTCGTG
Source organism: Cyanobacteria bacterium TMED177 (assembly GCA_002170825.1). GTDB lineage: Bacteria > Cyanobacteriota > Cyanobacteriia > PCC-6307 > Cyanobiaceae > Parasynechococcus. Next base: position 3,358 of record NHIA01000002.1, on the reverse strand, counting down.
TTGCCCGTATCTTCAATACCTATGGTCCACGCATGCTTCCTGACGACGGCCGGGTCGTCAGCAACTTCATTGTTCAAGCACTCCGTGGGGAATCACTCACCCTCTACGGCGATGGTAGTCAGACCCGCTCATTCTGTTATGTTGATGATCTAGTAGAGGGGCTAATAAGGCTGATGAATGGTGAGCACACCGGTCCAATGAATATCGGTAATCCTGGGGAATTCACAATCAAGCAGCTTGCTGAGCTGGTGCGTGCGCGAATCAACCCTGAGCTGTCTTTCATTGAGAAACCTCTTCCCGCGGATGACCCCACTCAGCGCAAGCCGATGATCAACCTCGCTCAAACGGAGCTGGGCTGGAATCCTTCTGTCCCATTGGAGGAGGGTCTCGACTCCACGATAGAATGGTTTAAATTATCAGTTGAGGAAAAAACAAATAAATTCTGATGATGGATACCCCGCTTCTTCTGATCGCCTGGCGTCGTCCTCATACGCTCAAACAAGTTATCGATGCTGTAAGGCCTTCTTCACCGACTCGTGTGTTTATTGCTTGCGATGGACCGAACCCCGATCGTCCTGGGGAGGCTGAAAAAGTTGCGATCACACGTGTACTAATCGAAAAAGAGATTGATTGGCCTTGTCATATCGAGCGCCTTTATTCAGATGTGAATCAAGGTTGTCGGCTTGGAGTTAGTCGAGCAATATCTTGGTTTTTTGAGCATGTTGAACAGGGTATTATTTTAGAAGATGACTGTGTTCCACATCCAGACTTCTTTCATTATTGCATAACCCTGCTGGAGCATTACAAACACGATACACGTATTTGGTGCATTAGTGGCAATAATTTTCAGGACGGGCAGTGGCGTGGAGACGGAAGTTATTATTTTAGTCGCTACAATCATTGCTGGGGTTGGGCAAGTTGGCGGCGCTGTTGGCAGCAATATGATGCCAATCTAAATACTTGGCCTACTTTACGAGATTCTGGTCTCCTGAATACAATTTTCGAGAATCCTAATGAGAGGGTTTATTGGAGTCGAATTTGGCAGAATCTTGTCAAAATGGGTAAGCCAGATACGTGGGACTATCAGTGGACATTTACTTGTCTGATTAATGGCGGCCTCACAGCTCTTCCAAACAGAAACTTAGTGAGGAATGTTGGCTTTGGAGAAGATGCAACCCATACGATTGATGGCGAAGTTAACACTGATGTCTTTGAGGGTATCGACCCAAGTAGGCATCCCTCATTGCTGCTTCGTGACATTGAGGCTGATGCCTACACTTTCAATAATTCTTTTGGTGGAAAGTGGCAAAGGTTTCCTTTTGTCTTGTTGAAGTTTTTTAAGAAAGGCTTGCGCTTCATTGCGAAGGTTCGGTCAAATTAGTTTTTCGGATTTTTGCTGATATTACTCACAACCAATACATTTGCCAGTAAGTTGTAATTGNTTGTATGTATATAGATCCAATTAGTNGGTGCTTATATCTAACACTGATTTGAGTTGTCAATCCTTGGGTAGTGTTTTCTTCACGGTCTCCAGGAACAAAGTTATCTTGCGCCTTATTCATTGTGCAAGGTTGGTAGAGTTTGGGTTGACTCTTACCCTTCACTGGTTTAGATTTAAAAGGAAATTGCTTTCATTTGCATGAAAATCTTGTTTTTATTCCATTCGCTGTGTATTTAAAAGTTTTATTGTTATGTCAGAAATTTGTCGGTGCTGTGGCCACGTCCTTGGGGAANATTTATTCAAGGCACATATATTTNAAAGACTTGTCTCGTTTTTCGAATGTGATCAATGTGGTTATGTGCAAACCGAAATGCCAGATTGGCTTGATATCGCTTATGCATCGCCAATTAATATTAGNGATACGGGTATAATGCAGCGTAATTTGTCAAATGTTTCTCTTGTTTTGGCTACCTTAACTACAATGAATAGTAAAAAGTCTCAAGTGGTTGATTATGCTGGTGGGCATGGATTTCTAGTGCGATTGCTGAGAGACGTTGGTATCGATGCTTTTTGGGCAGATCCACACAGCGAGAATTTAGTGGCCCGTGGCTTTGAATTTGATGGTTTTGGATGCCCCAAGCTTGTTACGGCTTTCGAGGCTTTTGAACATTTTGTGTCTCCTGCCGAGGAGCTTGGCAATCTTCTCGAGATTTCTCCAAACGTTTTATTGACGACTAACTTGATACCCAAGCCAACCCCAAGACCACATGATTGGTGGTATTACGGTTTAGAGCATGGTCAGCATATCGGTTTTTTTCGTGAGCAGACTCTTCGTTATCTTGCAGATAAATTTAATCTGCATTTGTTAACTGACGGCAATTCCTGCCACTTTTTTTCTGAGAAAAGGTTTTCGTATCTAAGTTGGACCTTCTATCGTAAAATTGCCAAAATTTTTCCAAAAGTACTTTCATATGACATGACTTCGAAAGCATTTCAGGATCACTTGTCTTTTCGTAAATAAGCTAAATTATTGGAATGATCCCTCTTAGTCAGGCTTCGGTTCTTGTGGTCGGCCTAGCGCGCGATTGTGAAAAACAAATTTGTAATTCTATTGAACGCTTGTCTAAATCTTTTTTGGCCTCAAAATCAGTTCAATTTTTAATTATTGAATCTGATAGTTCAGACAGTACCGTCAGTCTTCTATCTCGCGAATCATCTCGAAGGCCCAATCTTAATTATAAGACCTTGGGTTGCCTTAGCCATAAATTCCCATTAAGAACGGAGCGTATTGCTTTTTGTAGGAATTACTATCTACAAATAATTAGAAATTCAATTGATTATCAGGATATTGATTATGTTGTTGTTGCTGATTTAGATGGGGTGAATTCATTGATCGATAGTAGTTCTGTGGCCAGTTGTTGGTCTCGATCAGATTGGGATGTATGTACGGCCAATCAATCTGGACGTTATTATGACATCTGGGCTTTAAGACATCCACTATGGTCTCCTAATGACTGCTGGAGCCAGTCAAACTTTTTGATTTCTGCTGGATCGAATCGGTTTGAATCAATTTTTTCTTCTGTATTGGTAAGGATGATTAAAATTGATTCCAGTGAAGACTGGGTGGAGGTTGAATCTGCTTTTGGAGGTTTGGCTATATACCGTAAATCTATTCTTGACTCCGGGACTTATTATGTAGGTGTTAATGAGTGTGGTGATCAGGTTTGTGAACATGTTTCTTTACATGCTCAAATTCGTGACATGGGGGGAAGGATCTTCATCAATCCAATGTTGATAAATATGGCTCCTCGCGAACATGTCAAGTATTCATCATTTATTGGATTTGTCAGCTTGTGGTTTAAATGTCTTATTAAGGATTGGGCTTTGGGCTTTAGTAATTTATTTTTATTTAGAGTA
>NHIA01000062.1 GCA_002170825.1 Cyanobacteria bacterium TMED177 | reverse complement strand
CAAACATTAGTCTCTAATTAGTAACCTGCCAATCATTCGAATGGCAGGTTTTTTATTGGACATTAAATGCAATGCAGATGCGTTCCATTGTGTTTTCAAGTGGTATGGTTTGATGTGGCAAGTAACTTGGGAACACAATGGCACCACCCTGCTTTGGGGTAACTTGAAGTAATGAACGCCCGTTGGATCCTAGGAATACTAAATCACCTTTGTTCTCCTTTGTGCCTTCTGAAATTTCTGGCACTTGGATGTAAAAAACTCCGCTTAACTTTGCTTCTGGATGAATATGCCTTTTTTGGTGCCCCCCATGCTTCAACAAAACAGCCCAACCGCTGAGGCGTATCGGATCAGCCCATGGCCCCGTAATTGATTCGGCTGCCTTGCTTTTGCAGCTCAGAACTATATCTGTGAGTCGATCAATGAGATGATTGATTGCTGGACTTTTCCCTTTGGCGGCAAGCAATTCGTGGCTTTGTGCGCCATCTCGTGTTGGCTTGCCTGCACGATTCCAAATCAGACTTTTTTCGGTGCGGATTTGTACGGCAAGTTCCTTAAGGAATGGATCATTTTCTTCGAACAACTGTATGGTCTTGACTTGTTGCTTGGGGTCATAGAGATTCTCGTCACTGATGCTGTTTTGGAACCTTCTTGGCAGCTCTAGAATGGCCGCATGTCTACGTATGCAATCAATTTGATTGTTTGATGNTTCGAGTTCATGTANCGCGTCNTCCCATTTCTCCTCCTCNATCATGTNATACAAACGNNTNAAAATAGAATTTTCTGAATCTTGATCGGCTGTCGATTGCATCACCTTCTGTTTTAAGCCATCGATCGCATTTTGTGCTTCCGGCGCATTGGGGACAATGCTTAGGCAATATTCGTAGGATTTAATGGCATCGTTGTTGCGACCAATCATTGTGTAAAANCCTCCGAGATTATAATGNCCTAGAAAATCTTTTGGCCTAATATTGACGACTCTTTTGTATAAGCTTTCGGCTTGTGAGTAGTTGCCGGTTTCTGCCTCCACGATCGCAAGATTAGTTAAAAGTGAAGGATCATTATTGCCTCCTTGCCGGATCGCACTTTCCAGTACGTTTTTGGCCTCCACTAAATCTCCTGCNTTGATCAATGCTTCGCTCAATGGGATGATTAAGGCTGGCGAGCGNTTGTCCTTTTTTTGAAGGTNCCCCAGTAGTTTGGATGAAAGCGAAAATTTTTTTTCGGCCAGTGCTGTTTGTCCGATGCTGAATACAAGCTGTGGGGGCAAAGCCTTAAGCGACTCGTCAGGATAGATGGTTTCAAAGAGTTCGAGAAAGACTGATGCTCTGTTGTTGCTGATTAGCGATCGGCCGGTTTCTACGAGTAGCTGAATATCCTCAGGCCTTGCTTTGAGTTTGGCGATCATGGCCTTCTCTTGGTCTTGCATTGAATATCAGGAATAAAAGAAGATAGAAAAAAGGCGCCTATTCAGGCGCCTTGGGAAATCATTTCGTGCTACAAGCTAATTGTTGCGGCAGTTGTGATTTGTATCAGACAACCTGGAACTCTTCATCAAGCTCCGCATCTTTCAGGGACTGATTGACCTCGCTATTCAGGCCTGTGAGTTGGAGTGTGAATGAAGCACCTCGTTGTTGCTTGGTGAACAACAAGTAGTTCCAGCCTGTGTCATCAATGGTCTTGAGGTTGGTCATGTCNAGNACAACACCGGATAATCCACTTAGCTTCTCCAGCTCCTTTTTGAAGAGTGGGAGTTTGCATTTNGTGAGATCGCCATCGAGTGCGAATCGACCGATGCCGTTTTCNTAACTCATCAGGTCTGCACTGAATCCAAGCCCAGCAGGCTCAATTCGAACGCGCACACGCAGTGGTTTGTCGGAATCAGGCAGATTCACGATCATGGCACTCTTGTCGAAATCGTAGAAGGACTTGTCGTCAATCCAGACTTCGGNCAGTTCAACACTGCCGGCGGGCAGCAGATCAGGTGCAACCCTNAGCTTGTTGTCNGGCCAGCCNTGGGGATCAGGGCGGAAGTAGAAGTCCATGGGCTGCTTGGTGACAAGCAGGTTTGAATAAATTGCGGCGAGGAAGCAGAGTTCAAAGGAGTGATAACCGGCCATGGANTGGCTGCCTTTTCCACGCTCNGAACCCAGGGANTAGGGTTGNCCGTTGGCCAGAACGTTGAAATAAACACCACCGGACTCGTAATCAAGGAACCAGCCGTTGTAGAACGCTGTTCCTTCGCGAGCGAAGCGCAGATATTCGGGCTTGTCGTTGTAGACGCCGGCCATGATGTAGTAGGCCAGGATGCCCTGTTCCTGTTGCCACCACGCTTTGCGGTCGTGCCACACACGGCGGTAGTGCTCTTCTCCGTCTTTCAGAGTCCGCTCCATCATGTCGTACCAGCCGCCCCGCTGGTTGTCGCAACCGGCAGGAGGAATAGCATCAGCGATCTGGTGCGCAAAGGTCTTGTAGCTCTCCTTGGGATTAAGGCTGTGCATGCGCGTGAGGTTCCACGCCACTTTCAGGTTGTGGCCAACAACGCAGCGTGCTTGGTGAATTCCCCATTTCAGATCGTGCGTCCAGTCTTCAAAGAACTTCTCGTTCATGAAGGGGCTGTANCCGTAGTCGGGGAAATGTTCGCAGATCGTGTCGAANGTATCTTCNAGGAATTTTGCGTAGCTTTCTTCTCCCGTNGCGAGGTACAGGTTGATCAGGTATGCCGGAGCATGGTCTCCAACGGAGTTCCAGTTTTTCTTGGCTTTGTTCACACCCAGTGACTCGGCCTTGGCGTCGAAGGTGACAGGGTCAACGTGGGAGTAATAGCCGCCGTAGGGACCGTGATCCTTGTAGTACCGGTTCAGGAACGAAATGGTGTCATCGATGTCGTGGCGGATGGACTCTCCACCCGTCAGTCGCCATGTCTGTGTTGGNCCGGCCAGTGCATAGATCTGCTCNTAACAAGGGATGGCATTGCCGCCTTCATCACCACCGGCTGTCGATCCCATGTACTTGCGAACGCTGCCATCGTCTTGGATGTCGATCTGGCTGTACCAGTAGCAGATCCCTTCACTTTTGTTTTGATGGCGGAAGTGACGCTGCATGTACTCAGTGCCGTTGGTGGCAGCTTCAAGAGCACGTTCATCGCCCGTGACCATGTAGGCCGTTGCAAAGCCGTACACCAAACGTGAGATCGTATCGAGATTCTGTACACCATCCTGTTTCTTACCTTCAGCACTAAGGTCGGTACGGAATTTTTTGAAGTCAATCGCTTCACCTTCAACCACCTTGAACTGTGCTTCCAGGTAGAAGTTCAGCAGTTGTTGGATTTGATGAATCCACCAGTTTTGATCTTCAAAACGCAGATCTTCTTTGCCACGCCCGAAGAGCAACATGTGCTTCGCCTCAAACTTGAGACTGTCTGCTTCGGGGTAGAAAAGGCCATAGACGTGCACAAAGCGATCCTCGACCAAGATTTGTTGCATGTCAGGAGCAACTTGAAAAGGTTCTCCCAGGTTACGTACTAGTTCTGCGTAACATGCGTCGGTTATTTTTACTGTATACATCCTCCCATCGGATGTTTCCAGCTCTACCATTCCATTGCAGTCAAAGACTTCGGGGTAGGAGACTTTACGGATGTAGCCCGCGATGAGATCTGAGAAAGGGAAATTCAGTTGATTTTGGGATGCCATGAATTTAGAATGAGTGAGTGTGAATTGTTGTTGATGCGGAACTGCGAGGTAGTCAAGTTGTTTCTCGCGAGGCGAGAACAACAATGCTTCTTCCAGTTACGAGATAGGTGCTGTCATCAATGGCAATTTGCTGATCGCGTGGACGGATGTCATCCGGTGACGGGAGGGCGGTATCGATCGCCCGATACCACCTCAGGCCTGAAGCCTGAGGAATCTCAAATTCGCATGCGTCCCAGTACATATTGAACATCACATGAATATTTCCAGTTTGGTCTGTGTCTTCGGCAGTGTCACCCAGAGTCATCGCAAGGCAGCGCGCGTTGGGATCGTTCCAGCCAGGATTGTTCAATTGTGTTCCGTGCCAAGAAACATCGTAAAGACCAAATCTATTGCTGGCGCCTGTAAAATATTTCCCTTTGAAGTGATCAATAAATCTTTTCCTCTTATCCATAATCATGGACCAGAAACGTATCATTTCCTGGCTATCAGGTTCTTGGATTTTGTTCCAGTCGAACCAGTTGATTTCGTTGTCATGGCAGTACGTATTGTTGTTGCCTCCTTGGCTCCGCATGAATTCATCGCCTGCAACCATCATTGGTACACCTATCGACAGCATATGGATGGTCGCGAAGTTTTTGACCTGGCGTTTGCGCAGATCATTGATCCATTGATCGCTGGTTTCGCCCTCTGCGCCGCAGTTCCAACTGACGTTGTCATCAATACCGTCATTATTTCCTTCTCCATTTGCCCAGTTGTGCTTTTCGTTGTATGCCGTCAGGTCGTACAACGTAAAGCCATCGTGAGCCGTCACGAAATTGACGCTGTTCGTTGGCTCATGGTGGCGTCCCTGATAAAGATCAGCGCTGCCTGTGATTCTTCCGGCTACTTCACCGATGATTCCTGACTTTCCTTTAATGAAGTTTCTGATGCAATCTCTATATTTGCCGTTCCATTCGGCCCAGCGTGCACCGGGGAATGTACCAATTTGGTAGAGCCCTGCCGCGTCCCAGGCTTCCGCAATCACCTTTGACTGACCCAGAAGGTCGTCAAGCTCAATCGACCAAATCACCGGTGGGTGTTCGAGTGGTGCGCCATCTTCACCACGGCTCAATACTGATCCTTCGTCGAATCGGAAGCCATCCACGTGCATTTCTTCGACCCAGAATCGAAGAGAGTCAATAATCAGCTTTTCACCAACAGGGTGATTGCAATTAAATGTGTTGCCGCAGCCTGTGTAATCGTAATAAAACTCACGTGTACCGTTTGGACCCGTCAGATAATAGTATGACGTATTATCAATCCCCTTGAAGCTGAATGTTGGCCCTTGATGATTCCCTTCGTCGGTATGGTTGTAAACAACGTCAAGTATGACTTCGATCCCTGCATTGTGCAGGGCCTTCACCATGTCGCGGAATTCATTGATGTGTTGGCTCGTGTCCGCGTTGACGCAATATCCTTGATGGGGAGCAAAGTACCCCATCGTGCTGTATCCCCAGTAATTCACCAATTTTCGACCTTCGTGGACTTTGGTGACATCGGTGTGGTCGAAACTGCAAACGGGTAGAAGTTCCACTGCAGTGATGCCCAATTCCTTCAGGTAAGGAATCTTTTCGATCAGCCCAAGGTAGGTTCCTGGGTGCTTGACCCCACTTGTTGGACTTTTGGTGAATCCCCCGACGTGCATTTCGTAGACGATGGTCTCTGCCATTGGCCGTTTGAGAGGTGCATCCCCTTCCCAGTCGTAGTTATCGGTATCAATGACGACGCTTCGCATTGATTTGGTCAGGTTGTCGCCGGGGACGCACGCTGCTCCCCGGTCCCACAGGGCAAAGCTATTTCCTTTCGCGTAGGGGTCGATCAGCACCTTCTCGGGATCGAACCGGTGACCGTTCCATGGTTCCCGCGGTCCATCCACGCGGTAGGCGTAACCCATTCCAGCTTTCACGCCTTCGATGAAAGTGTGCCAGATGTTGAAGCTTCGGTTGTCATTGCCATCGAGAGTGATGACTTTCACCGGTTGAGGATCTTCAGGCTTGTTGAAGATCAGGAGCTGCACACCCGTCGCGCTTCCGCTGTAAAGCGAAAAGTTGACGCCGTCTGCTTCAACTGTGCTTCCAAAGGGATGAGGGGAACCTCTGAAGCGACGAAAGGCTGTGCCCTGTGGCTCAAGGGGGTTGCCCCTTAGCGAGGCGAGGACAGGAGGTGCGCTGACCGTCATGTGGTTAGTCGATGCAGAGTTTGTATCGGAGATGTGTTCCCAACCTTTCCCAGGCTCGACCGAATGGTCCGATACGAGCTTTCTTTAAATAGCAACGNTTGGCATGCTCCGGTGCAGCGCAAGGTCGTGATGTGCGCTGTTGCTGATATTGCTTGACAAAAAACGGGGCGATTGCAATCAAGAGCGTCTCATTGGGCCAAATGAGTCTTGGCGCGCTCGAGGGCGTCCAGCCTTGTGGTCATCACTGCTGTGACGCCAAATTTTTCCAGCCGCTCCTGCAACCGCTGATTGGCTCCTGCCACGAAGGGGAGCCGACCCAATGCTTCCGCTTCTTGAACCATGCGCTCAAGCGCCAGGGCNGCGGTGACCCCCATNCGTGGCACCTCGCTGATGTCGAGGATGAGAACTTTGTAGTTGCTGACGAGCCCCATGCGCGAGCTGATGCCCTTGGCTGCACCGAAGCTCATGGGCCCCCTCAGGCGGAACAGCATGAGCTGATTGCCGCATGCCTCGATCAGGCGCTCTTCTTCCGTGCTGAGGTCTCTGCCCNGTGNTTCGCCTCCATCGATTGGATTGTCTTCGTCCATTCCCTCCAGTTGGGTCTGCGTGATTGCATCCACAGTCAGCAGATTGGCCACGAACATTCCCACCAGCACACCCCAGATCAGGTCCCAGAAGACGGTCATCAGCAGGACCCCATACATCAGCGCTGCCGTTTTGACGGAGAGGCGATGGGCCCTGAGNAGGAATCCCCAATCGATGATGTCGAGCCCGACCTTGATCAGGATTCCGGCCAGAAGGGCTGTGGGGATTGCTTCGGCCATCGGCCCAGCGCCCAGCAGCACCACAAGCAGAACAACCGAATGGGTCATGCCGGACAGCGGTGTCTGTCCGCCCGACTTGATGTTGATCACGGTCCGCATNGTGGCGCCNGCTCCGGGTAGACCGGTCAGCAGGCCCGACGCGGTGTTCGCGATTCCCTGGCCAATCAACTCCCGATTGGAGTCGTGACTGGTCTGGGTGATGTTGTCGGCGACCAGCGACGTCAACAGTGAGTCGATCGCACCCAGAAGGGCGAGCACCACACCGGATTTGAGCAGCTGGGGNAGGTGTTCGCTGAAGTCGGGGAGCGTCAGCCTCAGGCCTCCTTCGGGGATGCTGCCGATCCGGGCNAGGGGTTCTATCCCCATCGACTGCAAACGATCGTCGTTGAANAANATCAGCGACAACGGCGTGACGAGCAGTAGCGCGAGCAANGGCGAGGGGATCCATTGACGGACCCGCGTCGGTGTGAGGAAGACCACCGCCATGGTCATGATCCCGATGCTGACTGCCGCTGGATTCGGATTCGGCGANTCNANCAGAGTCGTCAGATTGGCAACAACTCCCCCCCGGGTGGTGATCCCGANNAAAGGTCCCAGCTGCAAGATCAGGATGATGAATCCGATGCCGGACATGAACCCCGACACCACCGAGTAGGGGACGAGCGTGATGAAGCGTCCAAGACGCAAGACGCCGAGCAGTGCCTCCATCAGTCCACCGATGACCACCGCAGCCATCACCAACGGCAACATCTCCCCAGCGGCGAGATCCCTGGATACGCCCAGCGCGGCCAGGCTGGATACAACGCCTGCAATGGTGACGCTCATCGGTCCCGTTGGACCGCTGACCTGGGAGGGTGTGCCGCCCAACAGGGCAGCCAGGAATCCAGTGACGATGGCGCCATACAGCCCGTAGATCGCTCCGCCTGGTCCAAGCGCCGCATTGCCGAAGGCCAGTGCCAAGGGCAGGGCGACCACCGCGGCGGTCAGGCCGCCGAGCAGATCACCACGCAAATTGCGTGCGTGCAGGCCGTGGATCAACGCCATGGGTCAGTTCAGGCCTGTCCAGCTGCTCAAAGCTTCAAGGGTCTGGAGCCCTTCTCGCCGGCGTCCGTCAGGCAGCACCCAGGTTGGGTAAGCGCGAATCTGGGCTGCATCGCAGGCCGCTGCCTGATCNGGGAGTTGCTTCGGNTTGCGGCATTCGATGTAAGGCACGGACGTTCCTGCCTGTTTGCCGAAGAGATTCATCTGGCGGAAGCAGGCCGGNCAGGTCCAGGAGCCATAGAAACGGGCTCCTATGGAGCGGAGATGGTCCACCAGCTGAATGGCTTGCTCAGTGGAATCGCGCAGCGGTTCGCCGATGGTGCTGTTCCATTCCTTGGTGGTGGCCGGCGCCGCCAGCACCCCGAGGCTGAGCACAACACCTGCCAGCAGAAACCGTCCTGACGTCCGCATCGGTTGGTGAACCATGTCGTGGAACGCTAGGGGTGCCAATCCGTTCGGGCTTCCCTNCATGGCGAACCCACATTGTGGGGACCTTGCTTGAGACACTGGTCGAACGCTTCAGACACCATGGCCGGCAGCGGATTCAAGGATTACTTCCAGGTGCTGGGTGTTGACCGCAGTGCTGACGCNGATGCGATCAAACGCGCATTCCGCAAGCTGGCGCGGCAGTACCACCCTGATGTGAATCCCGGTGATGCGACTGCGGAAGCGCGTTTCAAGGAGGTGAGCGAGGCCTACGAGGTCCTGTCCGATCCCGATAAACGCCGCCGTTACGAACAGTTTGGCCAGTACTGGAATCAGGCCGGAGGGATGGGCGGTGGCGCCGGCCCTGGGATGGACGTGGACTTNGGCCGATACGGCAANTTTGATGAGTTCATCAATGATCTGCTGGGACGTTTCGGCGGCCCCGCCGGCGGCGGATTTCAAGGCAGCGGTTTCCCTGGCGGCGGTTTCCCTGGNGGCGGTTTTCCTGGAGGTGGCTTTCCTGGAGGTGGCTTTTCTCGCGGTGGTGCCTCGAGCAGGTCTCCGGTGAACCTCGATGCCGAAGCAGCCGTTCGCATCAGTTTTTCAGAGGCCTTCCGCGGCAGTGAGAGAACTCTGTCCGTCAACAGCGAGCGCGTGCAGGTCCGCATTCCTGCGGGTGTGAAAAATGGCTCCCGGCTGCGGCTGAAGGGCAAGGGCAANCTGCAACCCGGGACCGGTCGACGCGGAGACCTCTATCTCAATCTCAGCGTGGATGACCATCCGGTCTGGCGCCTGGAGGGTGAGCAGCTGCGGGCCGATCTTCCCGTGAGTTTGGATGAACTCGCCTTGGGCAGCACGGTGACGGTGATGACACCGGATGGCGAAGCTCAGGTGAGCATCCCCGCAGGGACGGCTCCGGGCCGCAGTCTGCGATTGAAGAGCAAGGGTTGGCCNGGCAAGGGGGGGCGGGGTGACCTGCTGCTNACGCTGGCGTTGGTCATGCCGCCCTCGTGGAGTCCCGAGGAACAGAGCCTGTTGGAACAGCTGCGCCAGCAACGCTCGGACCATCCTCGCCACGACTGGTTGCGCTCAGCGGCTCTCTGAGGCTGCAGCCGTACGATCGCCCCCTGGTCCCCGGTTCTGATGGAGCTCACCTACCGCCCCCGCCGCCTGCGTCGAACGCCGGCCTTGCGTGCCATGGTTCGCGAGCACAGCCTCTCGCCGGCGGATTTCATCTACCCGCTCTTCGTCCATGAGGGTGTCGAGGTCGAGCCGATCGGCGCGATGCCTGGGGCGAGCCGCTGGAGCCTGGNGGCCCTGACCGGGGAAGTGCAGCGGGCCTGGGATCTGGGCATCCGCTGCATCGTGCTGTTCCCCAAAGTGGCAGAGGGNCTCAAAACCGAGGATGGGGCNGAGTGCTTCAACGCCAATGGGTTGATCCCCCGGGCCATTCGCCAGATCAAGCAGGCGTTGCCGGAGATGGCGATCATGACNGACGTCGCNTTGGATCCCTACTCCTGCGACGGTCATGACGGGATNGTGAGCGAGGACGGCGTCGTGCTCAATGACGAAACGATCGAGCAGCTCTGCAAACAGGCTGTGGTCCAAGCGGAGGCCGGTGCGGATCTGATCGGACCCAGCGACATGATGGACGGCCGCGTCGGTGCCATCCGNGAAGCCCTCGATGATGAAGGNTTCGAGCATGTCGGCATCATCAGTTACACCGCCAAGTACTCCTCCGCTTACTACGGACCGTTTCGTGAGGCGCTTGATTCAGCACCAAGGGTGGCTGGCAGCAAGCCCATCCCGAAAAACAAGGACACTTACCAGATGGATCCGGCCAATGCCCGGGAAGCCATCACCGAAGCCCAGCTGGATGAGCAGGAGGGGGCCGACATCATGATGGTGAAACCCGGCCTCGCCTATCTCGACATCATTCACCGTTTGCGTGAGGAGTCCGAGCTCCCCATCGCCGCTTACAACGTCAGTGGTGAGTACTCGATGGTGAAGGCAGCGGCNGAGCGGGGGTGGATCGACGAGCGGGCCGTGGTNNTGGAGACCCTGNTGAGCTTCAAGCGTGCCGGAGCGGATCTGATTCTCACCTATCACGCCTGTGATGCGGCCGAGTGGCTGCGGCAGGGGTGAGCAGTCACACCGTTTTGAACTTCAGAATGAGCGTCCTCGACGTGCGCTGATGACAACGGTGGATCGGCTCGGCCACGTGGCCATCCGTGTTCAGGATGTGGCCAGGGCTGTGGAGTTCTACACGGGCCTNGGCATGCGTCTGGTGTGGAAGGCGGACGATTGGTGCTACCTCGAAGCCGGGACAGGACGGGACGGGCTGGCTCTGTTGGGGCCGGGTTACAAGGCCGCCGGCCCACATTTCGCCTTCCATTTTCAGGACCGGGCGGCGGTGGACGACGTGCACGACCGGTTGAAAGCCGAGGGTGTTCACGTCGGCGCCGTGCATGATCATCGCGATGGCACGGCATCCTTCTATTTGAAGGATCCGGAAGGCAACTGGTTGGAGATGCTCTATGAACCCCCAGGTGGCATTCCTTCCAACTGCCCCTGAGGTTCAGGGCGAGGGCGATCGCGCTCTTCAGGAGTCCCTGGACTTGNTGGAGTGGCCGCTGGTCTGCGCCCACCTATCCAGCTTTGCCTCCACGGGGATGGGGCGCATTGCCGCCAGGGATCTCCGCCTGCCAGACAGTTTTGAGCACAGCCTGCAGCGTCAGGCGGAAACCGTCGAGATGGCGGCGCTGGATGATCTGACGGACGGAGGAATCAGCTTCCGGGGCGTGCAGGATCTGACCCCGGTGCTTCTCCTCTGCAGCAAAGGAGGAGTGGCATCTGGGGAAGACCTACTGGCCGTGGCCGACACCCTGGCGGCTGCCCGCCGCTTGCGTCGTCAGATCGATGAACCGGAGTTGAGACCGGCTTGCTCCAGCCTGATCGAGCCGATGGTGACCTTGCCGGAGCTCGAGCAGAAGCTCAAATTNGCCCTCGAGGAGGGCGGCCGCATTGCGGATCGAGCCAGCGCGAGCCTCGCGTCTNTTCGCCTGGAGTGGCGCGAGCTGCGTCAGGCGCGTCGGGACAAGCTTCAGGAGTTGCTGCGTCGCCTGGGTCCGTTCCTGCAGGACACGGTGATCGCCGAGCGCCATGGTCGCCCCGTGCTGGCGGTCAAGGCGGGTGCTGTGGCTCAGGTCGCTGGGCAAGTGCACGACAGCTCGGCGTCCGGCAGCACCCTGTTTGTTGAGCCCCGTTCGGTTCTGGGGATCGGCAACCGTTTGACGGCGTTGGAGGTGCGCATCCGGGATGAAGAGCGGAAGGTGCTGGCCGAGCTCAGCGCTGCCGTGGCCGAGGAAGATGCCGCACTGGCCACNCTGGTNCTGATCCTGCTGCAGTTGGATCTGGCTCTGGCCAGGGGGCGTTATGGCCGCTGGCTCGGTGGAACGGCTCCGCAACTGTTGGACGCAGCCGATGCTCCGTTCCGGTTCGAGAATCTCCGGCACCCCCTGCTGATCTGGCAACAGAAGCGGTCCGGCGGGCCTGCCGTGGTCCCGATCAGCGTTGAGGTGTCTGCCGACCTGCGCGTCGTGGCCATCACCGGTCCCAACACCGGCGGCAAGACGGTGACGCTGAAAAGCATCGGTCTGGCGGCATTGATGGCCCGNGCGGGACTGCTTTTGCCCTGCTCTGGCCAGCCCTCCCTGCCCTGGTGTGCNCAGGTTCTGGCGGACATCGGTGATGAACAGTCGCTGCAGCAGAGCCTGTCCACCTTCAGTGGCCATGTGAAACGGATTGGCCGGATCCTCCACGCGCTGCAGCAGGGGCCATCACCGTCTTTGGTGTTGCTGGATGAGGTGGGGGCCGGCACCGACCCCAGTGAGGGAACGGCCCTGGCGACGGCCCTGCTCAAGGCCTTGGCCGATCGCGCCAGGCTCACGATTGCCACCACCCACTTCGGAGAGCTGAAGGCGCTCAAGTACAGCGATGACCGCTTCGAGAATGCNTCGGTGGCCTTCAACNNCGAAACCCTNTCCCCCACCTATGAATTGCTCTGGGGTATCCCTGGACGGAGCAATGCACTTGCCATTGCCTCCCGGCTGGGACTCGATGCTCAGGTGGTGGANGGGGCGAAGCAACTGCTGGCACCTGCGGGGGATGGCGAGGTGAACAGCGTGATCCGCGGCCTCGAGGAGCAGCGCCAGCGCCAACAGGCAGCTGCCGAGGACGCTGCCGCCCTGCTGGCGCGCACCGAACTGCTTCACGATGAACTCCTCCAGCGTTGGGAGAANCAGAAACAGCAATCGGCTGAACGGCAGGAGCAGGGACGTCAGCGTTTGGAGCATTCCATTCGTGAGGGCCAGAAGGAGGTCCGCTCCTTGATCCGTCGCCTCCGGGATGGCCGTGCCGATGGGGAGACGGCCCGTCAGGCCGGTCAGAAGCTGCGCCGGCTGAAGGACCATCACCGCCCGGCACCGGAGCGTCGGCAACCGCCGGCGGGTTGGCAGCCCGTGGTGGGCGATCGCATTCGTCTGCTGGCTTTGGNTAAGGCAGGCGAGGTGTTGACCATCTCGGAAGATGGCCTCCAGCTCACGGTGCGCTGCGGCGTGATGCGCACCACGGTGGATCTCACCGCCGTGGAGAGCCTGGATGGTCGCAAGCCGGAGCCTCCACCGAAGCCGGTGGTGAAGGTTCAGGCCCGCGTCGGTTCAGGTGCCCAGGTGCGCACCAGTCGCAACACCCTGGATGTGCGCGGGATGCGTGTGCATGAGGCCGAAGCCGCTGTGGAGGAGCAGCTGCGCAATGCCAACGGACCAGTGTGGGTGATCCATGGGATCGGGACCGGCAAGCTCAAGCGGGGCCTGCGGACCTGGTTGGACACCGTGCCCTATGTGGATCGGGTGACCGATGCGGAGCAGGGNGATGGNGGGGCCGGCTGCAGCGTGGTGTGGGTCCGTTGATGGGACCGACCATGACGGCGGGCCAGGAGGCGGGCAAGGTGAACACATCCCAACGTTCCAGCCCCATGGTGATCGGATCGCTCATGGCGGCCCTTCTGATGACAGTCGTGGCCGTTGCTCCTGGTGTTCGCGCTGAATGTCAGACCAACCAGACGGTTTCTGGGGAGGAGATCTGCCAGGACGATGACGACACCAATGGGGCCTACAACCTGATGGAGCGTTGATCAGCTCAGGTCCGGGAGCTGTGGACCGGGATCGGTCTGCTCTCGCCAGGCCAGCGCTTCGCCGTGCTGATCGAACAGTCGCCAGCCGACGGGGTCCGGATCGAGGTGAAGCTCATCACCGGGTTGATGGCTCAGCTCGGGTGCCGCACGCANCTGCACGAGGTGGTTGGTCTCGNTCAGGCGGCAGGTGATCAGCTGTTCGTTGCCCAGCACTTCGCTGTGCACAACCGATGCCGAGAGATTGCGGTTGGTGGCAGGTGAAACGCGCCAGCCTTCCGGACGCAGGCCTGCTGTGAGTGTCTGCCCCTCCAGGTTGGCNAGGGGGGCNGCCAGGGGGCCGTCCANCTGGAGCCGCTTNGGCCCCAGCAGAAGGGTTGAACCGGCGCCGACGATCACCGGCAAGAGGTTCATTGGCGGGCTGCCGATGAACTGGGCCACGAACAGGTTGGAGGGCCAGCGGTACAACTCCATCGGTGTGCCGAGTTGTTGTAATCGGCCCTGATTCAGCACGGCGATGCGATGGCCCATGGTCATCGCTTCCACTTGGTCGTGGGTCACATAAACCGTTGTGGTGCCGAGCTGCCGTTGCAGATCAACGATGCGGGTGCGGGTGCTGTTGCGCAGCTTGGCGTCCAGGTTGCTGAGCGGTTCGTCCATCAGAAAAACAGCGGGCTCCCGGGCCATGGCGCGTCCCAGGGCAACCCGTTGCTTCTGGCCACCCGAGAGCTCCTTGGGCAGGCGATCCAGCAGAGGTTCCAGTTCGAGTGCAGCAGCCACTTTGTCCACCTGTGCCGCGATGCTTGCCTCCCGTTGTGATCGGATCCGNAGGGGTGCCGGCAGCNTGCGCGTGATCAGGCAGAGCTGGTCCTGCAGCTGCTGCTGCANCGTGCGTGAGCGGCTGCGTCTGAGGCCAAAACTGAGGTTGTCACGCACGCTCAGGTGCGGATAGAGCGCATAGCTCTGAAACACCATGGCCACGTCCCGACGGCCAGGCCGCATGCGGCTCACGGGATGGTCGCCGATGAAGATCTCGCCGTTGCTGGGTGTTTCCAGGNCTGCCAACAGGCGCAACAAGGTGCTTTTNCCGCATCCCGAGGGGCCGACCAGCACCAGAAACTCCCCGTCCTTGATCGTCAGATCCAGTTGACGAATGACCTCCACGGCGGCCGCTCCGCGGCGACCGGGGTAGGTCTTGCTGAGAGCTTCGAAACGGACGCCGGCCAAACGNCTTCCAGCAGCGGCTGAATCCTAGGGTTGTGGATTGGATCCATCCGGCGGCGCCGTGCAGTTCATCGACCAGGCACGGATCACGGCGCGGGGTGGGCGCGGTGGTGATGGAATTTCTGCCTTTCGCCGTGAGAAGTACGTGCCAGCAGGAGGCCCGTCGGGAGGCGATGGTGGCCGCGGTGGGCCGGTGGTGCTGGAAGCGGACAGCAATCTCCAGACCCTGCTGGATTTCAAATACAAGCGCTTGTTCTCTGCAGACGATGGCCGGCGCGGCGGCCCGAACAAATGCACCGGGGCTTCAGGTCGTGATCTGGTGGTGAAAGTTCCCTGCGGGACNGAGGTTCGCCATCTCACCACNGGNATCCTGCTGGGTGATCTCACCGATCCAGGTCAGCGGCTCACCGTGGCCTTCGGGGGTAGAGGAGGCCTGGGTAATGCCCATTACCTCAGCAACCGCAACCGGGCTCCGGAGAAATTCACNGAGGGACGGGACGGCGAAGAGTGGCCCCTGCAGCTCGAGCTGAAGCTTCTNGCCGAGGTGGGCATCATCGGACTGCCCAATGCCGGAAANAGCACGTTGATCGCTGTGCTCTCAGCGGCTCGCCCCAAGATTGCCGACTATCCCTTCACGACCTTGGTGCCGAATCTCGGGGTTGTGCGCCGTCCAAGCGGCGATGGCACGGTTTTTGCCGATATCCCCGGATTGATTGCTGGAGCGGCTCAGGGCGCAGGATTGGGCCACGATTTCCTGCGTCACATCGAGCGGACCCGACTTCTCATCCATCTGGTGGATGCAGGGGCGGACGACCCGGTGGAAGACCTGCGGGTGGTGGAAAAAGAGCTCGAAGCCTATGGCCACGGCCTGGTGGAGCGTCCGCGATTGCTCGTGCTCAACAAGCAGGAGCTNTTGGATGAAGATGCACGGCCTGGGGTGATGGATGCTCTGGCCGAGGCCAGTGGTCGCACACCGCTCTCCGTTTCGGCCGCGATGGGCACGAACCTGAACAGCATGCTTGATCAGGTCTGGCAGATGCTCGGGATCTGAACCTGTCCGTGTCGGCCACCACATCGGTGGTTGTGGATCGCGCCACACNCCGCCATAACGGAAGTGTGACTCCATCCGATGTGATGACCTTCTACACCTGCCTGGATGCCAAGGGTGACGTGATCGCCCGTTGCCAAACCCAAGAGGAAATCGCAGTGTTGCGGCGGATGGGCCGGCCGATTGCCGAGGTCCGACCCATGAAAAACGAAGAGGCCGTGGTGTGCAGCCTCACCGGAAGCCCTTCGGAATACAACGAGGACTTCTGATCAGCTGACCTCAGAGGTCAGTCGTCGTAGACGCGACACTCCTCGGCATCAGGGTTGGCGTCGCAATAGAGCTCGAGCGAGGTGGGGTCGTGCTTGTCCTCGGGGTTGTGCTCCTTGTACTCCTCGAGGGAATGCAGCTCACCTTCCAGGTGGCGCACTTTGGCGTCGTCGCCGACAGCTTTGGCTGCCTCGATTTCACTCTTGTCCTTCTGGATGTGTTCGTCGATGGATTTCATGGGAACGCCCTTAGGCCGCAAACCACACTACGGCCGCCGAACCGCCGCGGCTCTGCNCAATTCGTTTACGACAAATCCCTGACATCCTTGGATCTTGGNTTTGGTATTCGGCGCTACTCCGCATCANGACTNGAGTTCGCTCAGCTCCAGCCATCTCTCTTCTGACGCCTCGATGGTTCGGATCAGTTCCGCCAGCTCAACGCTGAGCTGGGCCATGTCACTGCCGCTGCCNGCCAGCTGTTGTTCCAGCGCAACCCGACGTTCCTCCAGTTGGGGGAGTTGCTGATCGAGCTGTTCCAGCTCTTTGGATTCCTTGAAACTGCGCCGTCGCGGCCCCACGGGTTTCGCACTGCGAGGTTGCGATTCCTTGCGGATCGTCGGTTCCGCTGTCACGGCCCGATCCCGTTCCAGCTGGCGTTGCTGTTCCAGAAACGCGCTGTAGTTGCCCTCAAACCGCTTGAGTCGTCCCTGCTCGAACGAAAACAAGCGGTCCACCGTGCGATCGAGGAAGTACCGGTCGTGGGACACGACGATCACACACCCCCGGAAATCCTCGAGAAAGTCCTCCAGAACACTCAGGGTCTGCACATCGAGGTCGTTGGTCGGCTCATCGAGCAGCAACACGTTGGGGGCCTGNATCAGCATCCGGCACAGGGTGAGACGACGGCGTTCCCCTCCCGAAAGTTTGGCCAGCGGGCTGTGCTGCTGTGCAGGTGGAAAAAGAAACCGTTCGAGCAGCTGGGAGGCGGTGACCTGTTCCCCCCCCATTTCAATCCGACTGGCGGCCTCCTCGACGAATTCGATCACTTTGCGATCGAGCCCTTTCCCCTGGGTGAACGCTTCGGTGTGCTGATCGAGGTATCCGATATGGACGGTGTCCCCGAGCCGCAGGGTGCCCTCCGTGGTGGGGCGCCGTCCTGAGATCAGATCCAGCAGGGTTGATTTACCGCTCCCGTTGGGNCCGATGATTCCAACGCGATCCTCCGGGCTGAAGCTGTAGCTGAAGTCATCAAGCAGTCTGCGGCCATCGGGTCGCCCATCTGCGGTGACACCGACCGCCTCCGCTTCGATCACCAGCTTGCCGATGCGGCGACTGACGCTGGCCATCTCGAGCTTGCCGCGTGCCGCCTGGGGTTTCTCTTCGCGCATGCCTTCAATCCGTTGCAGCCGGGCCTTCTGCTTGGTGCTGCGGGCTTTGGGGCCTTGGCGCAGCCAGGCGAGTTCCCGCCGCAGCACCCCGCGGAACTTGGCCGCAGAGGAGTCCTCCGAGGCCTCCTCCTCGGCTTTGAGTTGCAGAAAGGTGCTGTAGTTGCCTTGGTACGTGCGGGCTCGCCCCCGATCCACCTCCACCATGCGCCGGGTGACCCGATCGAGCACGTAACGGTCGTGGGTCACCAGCACCAGGGCTCCGGGATAGCGATCGAGCCAGCCCTGCAGCCATTCCACGGCTGCCGCATCCAGATGGTTCGTTGGCTCATCGAGGAGCAGCACATCGGGGCAGGCCACCAGNGCCGANGCCAGGCCGACGCGCTTGCGGTANCCACCGGACAGATCCTCCACCGGTCGTTGCAGGTCGCTGATGCCGAGTTTCTGCAGCACTTCTCGGCATTGCTGCTCCAGGCTCCAGGCCTCCTCTTCATCCATGCGCTGGCTGAGCTCTCCCAGCTCGGCCAGCAGAGATGCATCGTCCGGGGCGGCCGCNACCGCATCACTCAGGGCACTGAAGCGCAGCAGCAGATCGCGCTTGGCACCGCAACCCTCCAACACCTGCTCCAGCACAGTCAGCCCTGGCGTCACACGGCTGTCCTGACCCACCAGTTCGAGCCGCAGCCTGGGGGAGCAGCGCCGCTCTCCGCCGCCAAGGGGCTCAAGGCCGGCCAGAACCTTCAGCAACGTGGACTTCCCCGCTCCGTTCGGCCCGATCAGGCCAAGGCGATCGCCTTCCGCGATATGGAGATCCAGATCGGCGAAGAGGGTGCGGATGCCGAAGTCCTTGGCGGCACCCACCAGGCTGATCAGGCTCACAACGGACGTGTGGACAGTTGACCGTCCAGATAAGCAAACACACTTTTGTCGCCGACGTCGGCGGCGGCATCCATGCCGAATTTGCGCAGGGCCAGCACCACCATCAGGACCGCGGCCAGCGCCATCAGCGCGAGGCAGACCTCCCCACTGAGCAGACCCAGGAGTCGCCCCAGCAGAGCGAGTGGCAGCAGCAACGTGAGCCCGATCGCCTCGCCCCGCTGGAAGCAGAAGAACTCCTTGAAGCCGATGCCGGCGAGGGCCGCGAACAGTGGCCCGATCGCCAAGATCCAGATGGGGTTGGCCGCGAGGGTGGACAGGGCCTGGGCTGGTCCGGCGATGACAAGCAGTCCGGCCCAGCCCAGACAGCCGGCCAGCCAGAACAGTTGCAAGGCCCGGTGCAGCGGCCGCAGGTAGATGTGGATCCACAGCAGGGCGAGCCCCAGACCTGTGCCCAAAGGCAACATCCAGAGCCAGGCCCACGCCATCCCCAGAACCCAGCAGTGCATAACCCCGGCCAGCAGCGCCAGCCCACTGGTCAGCAGGGCCAGCCTGTANCGCTGCACGTCACGGCGGTCCTGCTCGGTGATCGTGTACGGGCCATAGACCCCTTCGAACTGCGGATCAGCCGTTGTCATCCGATTGGAATGCGGGCATTCACCAGTGTGCTCAGGTCCGGCCCGGCTGGAACGATGCCGCCAGGGTTCAGGGGAAAAAGAGCCCCGAAGTAATCCTGTCGCCAGGCCTTGGCATCACAGGTGGCTGAAACGCCGGGGAGGGCATGGAAGCGTTGACGCCAGGCCCAGAGATGGGGGAATTGCCAGAGCGGTTTGCGGCTGCAGCCGAAGAGTGGGGCATAGACCAGCTCCCAGCGGATCAAGGTTGGAAACAGGCGCACATCGGCCAGGGTGAGGTCTTCGCCACAGAGCCAGGGGTGCTGATCCTGGAGGCTGCGTTCCACCTCTTCGAGTGCTTCAAACAGCTCTGTTTCCGCTTCCCCATAGGCGTCCTGGTTGCGGGCGAAACCGCAGCGGTAAACGCCGTCATTCACCGTTGNCTGCAACAGATCCTGCCAATGCTGGATGGCCTCCCGATGCTGATGCGGTGCAAGATCCGGTGCGGTGGGGGCTGCGGGCCATCGATTCAGCAGCTCCACCAGCTGCGCGCTTTCNTTGCCCANGATCTGCCGTTCGATCGGGTCCACCAGAACCGGCACGGTGGCTCGATGGGACGGTGGCGCGTCGCAGTGGCGGTACAGATCCAGAAGGCTCGTGCAGTCCAACCAGGGNGGATCGAGGCTCCAACGCCCGGCCTTGTGATCTGCAGTGGCCATCAACAGGTTGAGGCTGGAATCCAGTTGCCTCAGTTGATGCACCAACCAGGTGCGGTGTGCCCAGGGACAACTGCGCCCCAAGATCAGGTGCGCTCTCTGCTCTGTCGGGCGATCAGCCACGGCTCGGTCCGCTAGTTCAGCTCTGAGGTGGTCACTGGCCGGACGGCGGTAACGGCCAGCGGCATCAGCGGGGCCGAGACCCCCCATCAGGCGCTGCCATTGCCAACGCCAGCCACATCGCGCGGCGATTACGAGAGCCGGAGGGATGGCCATGGCTCAGTTGTTGATGAACTCAGTGTCGCCGTTTTGCATGCTTCAGTCAGGCGGCATGGATGCGTCGTGATGTCCCGCAGCGATGTTCTTGTGGTCGGAGGCACCCATGGCAATGAGCTGAATGCCGCCTGGCTGATCGACCAGTGGCGGCTTCAGCCCGATCTGCTGGATGCCTGCGGGCTGATGCTGGCGCTCGAGATCGGCAACCCCAAGGCCCGCCGCGCCGGACGTCGGTACATCGATCGGGACCTCAACCGTTCCTTTCAGCCGCAGTTTCTGGAGCAAGCCGGAGATGCCTTGGAACGGCAGCGGGCGCTTGAGCTGCTCAACCAGCATGGTCCTGACAGCCTCCAACCCTGTCGGGTGGCGCTCGATCTGCACAGCACCACCGCTGCGATGGGAACCTGTCTGGTCCTCTATGGACGTCGGCCTGCGGACTTGGCTCTGGCGGCCAGGGTGCAGGGCGCCCTTGGGGTGCCGGTGTATCTGCACGAAGCCGATGCCGCACAGGCTGGCTTTTTGGTGGAGCGCTGGCCCTGCGGTCTGGTGATTGAGGTGGGGCCGGTGCCTCAGGGTGTGCTGGATGCACGGGTTGTGCGCCAGACACGACTGGCGCTACAGGTCTGCCTGCGGGAACTGGCGGCAGCGAGAAGCGGTGGTGGGCGCGACCCCCACTGCCTGGTGGTGCACCGCCATCTGGGCAGCCGGGACATTCCCCGGGATGCCAGGCAAGGGCCTGCGGCCCTGTTGCATCCCCAGCTGCAGGGGCAGGACTGGCGGCCGCTCCATTGCGACGATCCGTTGTTCGAACGGCCCAATGGTCAAGCGATCGCAATGGAGGCCTCCGGGGAGCAGCTGTTCCCCGTGTTCATCAATGAGGCGGCCTACGCCGAAAAGCGGATTGCCTTCTCGCTGACCCGGCGAGAGGTCTGGCCCATCGATCCATCCTGGGGCGCAGCCCTGGCGGATTTGATGCGGTAGGTATCAACGCTTCGGTCCGTTGTAGGGGACGGCAAGAATCTCGTCTCCATCGATGGACACGAGGACTTCCGTTTCCAGGGTTGGTTGGGGCGGTGTTTGCTGCTGCCAACCCGGCTCGCCGCCCTGAAAGCGGAACAGGAATCCCCTCTCGTCGGCTGAGACCAGGCAATCCACCCCACGGGTGACGTACATGCAGCGGTCGGAGCGATAGAGCCGCAGACCACCGTTCAAAGCTTCGGCACGCATGCGCGCCAGGTTGGCGGCTTTGGTTTGGGCATGGGTGTAAGGCGTCTGCGCCAAAGCCACGGGGGTGCCCAGGCTGATGGCGGTCAGCAAGACGCAGAACAGGCGCATCGAGCAGCTTGCGGTGGATTGATGGCCACACTTTGCTGGCAAAACCAACGTTTGCCGGTCCATCCAAGGGGGTGATCTGTGACCGGATCTGACCGGCTGGACCTAGCCGCAGGCCCAGATTCCCTTGCCCTCCTGGCTGCACAGCAGATCGCTCGTCTGGCCATCGGCCCAGTACAGGCGCAGACGGTCGTCGTTGGTCCCCAATCGGACGGTGAGCGATCGCAGTGGACCTGCCGGCACATTCGCCCCCGGACCAGGTTGGGCTGGGGTGGAGTTGCTCAGCTTCCGTTCCAGCTGATTCACCCGTAGCTCCAGCCTCTCCAGAGCTGCCTGATTCGGATCCTCCTCACGGTTGGAGGGGGCATCACGTGAACAGCTGCTGAGGTTGATGAAGGTGAGAAGGATTGCCGAAAGAACAACGAGGGGGCGGTTCATCCCAATGGAAGACGATCTTGAACAGCGTCTCAACCAAGACCTCTCGGCACCAGCCGTTCGCTCCAATACACAGTGGCGCCCTGTGCTTCCAGTTCGTTGCGGCGGTGCCGGGCTACGGACAGGGGAACGGTTTCCTCGAGTCGGCGGCCAGCATGAAGCCAGCGAATCAGAACCACAGTCCGTCCCAATACACATTCAAACCTTAAGACTTTCTGTGCCCCTCAGTCCCTGCCTGGGTTCCCGGAATGGCTTGGCGCAATGTCCGAACACACAGCTCAACCTTCCGTTACATTGGCCGGAGGCAGGGCGAACCTGCCCTTCCTTAAACCGTCCCCTCGGGGGCACTTCTTTCCGTTC
>NHIA01000061.1 GCA_002170825.1 Cyanobacteria bacterium TMED177 | reverse complement strand
TTTTGGAGAACTCGACCATTGCCAAGAGCTCCTCAGTCAGACCGAGCTTCTTGGGTTTGATTCCGATGTCCTTGAAATCGAGATAGATCGGAACGGTTTCCCCAGCGGGAATCACGGCCCGCACTTCAACCGTGAAGATCAAGGGGCTGTTCGGGGGGATGGCTTCGCCCATGGCTTGTTCGCCATAGGCAAGCTCTGCGGGGATCTTGAGCTCCACGACGCCACCAAGCCTCTGACCTTTCAGCCCCTGATCCCATCCTTGAATAACTTCCCCCTCGCCGAGTACGAATTCGAAAGCGGTGCGGCCCTCTTCCGCTTCGAAGCTGCTGAAGTCGAAGCTCGCATCAAATTGTTCACCGTTCAGCAACTTGCCCTGGTAGTGCACCAGGAGTCGATCGCCGTCTTCCAGTGTGCGGCCCTTCGACTTGCGCAACACCGTGGTGGTGAGTTCTGTGATGGTGTCTTCTGACATCAACGTTCCAACGCGTCGACCTACTTTGGCGAAGAACGCTGCGGCTGCTTTGTTCGGTGGAGCGCCCTTTTGATCAGCGCGTATGGCTGATGGTGTCGCGCATCCCTTCTGGACAGCTGGCNACCTACGGGCAGATCGCAGANCTGATCGGTGCNTANGGCTGCGCCCGCCAGGTGGGATGGGCCTTGCGACGGCTCAGGNTGCCGTCAGNTGTTCCCTGGCATCGGGTGGTGAATGCGCAGGGACGGATTTCGATGAGCCTCAGCCGCGAAGGCACTGACTGGTTGCAGCGGGAGCTGTTGATGGCCGAGGGGATCCCGGTGGATCAGGAGGGGCGCTTGCCGTTGCGGGAAAGGCTCTGGCGGCCGGACGCTATGTCTGGTGATTGATCGCCCACGCGTTTGATCCAGCCCTCGCTCAACGGACTCCCTGCACGACGCCTTGCCTGGGATGTGCTGCAGGCCGTGGCNGCCGGNGCCTACGCCGATGTGGCTCTTGAGCGGGCCTTGCGGGAGCATCCGCTTGTGGGCCCCGATCGCGGTCTGGCGACCGAGCTGGCCTACGGCGCCATCCGCCGNCGCCGATCCNTGGATGCCTGGTTGGACCGATTGGGCAAGNTNCCCGCCCGNAAGCAGCCGCCCAAGCTGCGCTGGTTGCTGCATGTGGGGCTGTACCAGCTGTTCTGGATGGAGCGGATCCCNGCNTCAGCNGCGGTGAACACCAGTGTTGCCCTNGCCAAAGCCGNTGGTTTGANCCGGCTTGCGCCAGTGGTGAACGGCTTGCTGCGGTCCGCTGTGCGNGCTGTTGAGGNGGGGGAGGGCCTGCAGCGGCCGCAGGACTGGGCTGATGCACTGGCGCTGGATCATTCGCTGCCGGACTGGTTGCCGCCGCTGCTGCGCGACTGGCGCGGGGTGGAGGGTGCAGAGGCGGTGGCCGCTGCCTGCAATGCCGTGCCCAGCCTTGATCTGCGCGTCAATTCACAGCGGGCCACCACCGTGCAGGTGGCTTCTGATCTGGCGGATGGCGGCATCCGCACCCAGCCGATTGTCGGTTGCCCCCATGGCTTGCAGGTGAAGGGGCACAAAGGTGATCTGCGCAGCTGGCCTGGTTACAGCGAGGGCCATTGGTGTGTGCAGGATCGGGCTGCTCAATGGGTGGCACCACTGCTGTCACCCCAACCAGGCGATCGCATCCTTGATGCCTGTGCGGCCCCAGGGGGCAAATCCACCCACCTGGCCGAGCTGGTGGGAGATGCCGGTGAGATCTGGGCTGTGGACCGTTCTCGAGGACGGTTGCAACGGGTGGCGGCCAATGCGGCTCGCCTGGGTCATGGCTGCATCAACGCCCTGGCCGCCGATGCGTCCCAGCTGCTCCAAGAGCGTCCGCAGTGGCGTGGCGGCTTCCAGCGCATCCTCATCGATGCGCCCTGCTCGGGGCTCGGCACCTTGGCCCGGCACCCTGATGCCCGCTGGCGGATCACCCCCGACGCGATCGATGGATTGCTTCCGCTGCAACAGAACCTGCTTGAAGGTCTGCTGCCGTTGCTGGCGGAGAAGGGGATGCTCGTTTACGCCACCTGCACCTTTCATCCAGCGGAGAACGCGTCTCAGATCAGTGCATTCCTGCAGCGGCACAGCGAGCTGGTGTTGCAGGAGCAAACCCAGCACTGGCCGGATGATCCAGCCGGTGGGGATGGCTTCTACACCGCAGTGATTCAGCGGCGCTGAATCTGAGGTTTCAACCAATTGCGCCGCCCCTCCACCTCTGCGGGCGGCTCTGGCGGCGTGGCGGGTGCGGGGAGCGGTTCCTCGATCGGAGCGGGCCATGACTCCTGCGGCGATACAGGAGCCGGTGCCGGTTGCGGGGCCATGTAGGGCTCCGGTTCCCAGCGCGGCTGGGGGTAGAGCGGCTCGGGCTGGTACTCGTAACCGCGATAAGGCACGGTCTGATTGGTCTTTTGCGGCTTGTTTTTGCCCGGAGGTTGGAACGGTCGGTTGAGAGCGGGTTTGGCTGGGAATGGAGCAGGGGGAAAGTTGTCTTCGATCTGCGCCATGAACTGCTTCCAGGCCCAGGCGGCTTCGCCGCTGTTGCTCTTGGTCTCGCGGTTGTTGTCGTAGCCGAACCAAACGGCCGTGGTCAGCTGAGGAATCGAGCCGATGAACCAGAGGTCCCGTGCCCCTTCCGAGGTGCCGGTCTTTCCAGCAACGGCGCGTTTCTCAAGCTTGGCGGCAATTCCGGTTCCGCCGGTCACCACCCGTTGCAACATCCAGTTCATGGCGTCGGCCACATCACTGTCCAGGGCGCGGCGGCCGCGGTCACCATCCACACGCCGACTCCAGAGCAGCTCATCCTTCGGTCCGCGGATCTCCTCGAAGGGTGTTGGTTTGACGAAGACGCCGCGGTTGGTCACCGCTGCGTAGGCCGCGGTCATGTCCAGGATGGTTTGCTCGTAGGCGCCGATCGCCATCGGGTAGTACTTGCCAAGCGGGCGCTTGGTGCCGATGTCGAAGCCGTTGGCTGTCTCGATGATGGCGTCGAATCCCACCTTGTCTTGCAGCTGCACCGCCACGGTGTTCAGGGAGTTCTTCAGCGCATCGGCGAGAGAGACTCGACCGAAGTATTTGGCCCCGAAATTTTTCGGGCAATACCCCCGCCAGCATCTGGGCTCATCGATGAAAATGTCTTCCGGCTTGACGCCGCGATCGATGGCTGCGGCGTAGGGGAACAGCTTGAAGGTGGAGCCTGGTGAGCGCAGGGCCTGGGTGGCGCGATTGAACTGGCTTTTGTTGAAGTCCTTCCCGCCCACCATCACTCGCACTAAGCCCGTGCCCGGTTCGATCGTGACGATGACGCCTTCGGTGTCATAAGGGGCGTTCTGGCGGACCACCGCCTGAGCCTTGCGTTGCCAGTCGAGGTTGATGCTGGTCCGCACTTTGAGCCCACCCACCTCCAGTTGTTCCTGGCTGACATGTTTGGGCAGTTCCTGGGCGACCCAGCTGGTGAAGAACGGTGCAGCACTGTTGAAGTACTTCGGCAGTGCGGGCCGCAGATTCAAGGGCGCGTTGCTGGCTGCTGCGGCTTCGCTGCGGCTGATGAACCCCTCCTGAGTCATCCGCTCCAGCACCACCGAACGCCGCTGTCGAGCCAGGTCTGGATTCACCAGCGGTGAATAGATCGATGGTGCCGGCGGCAATCCAGCGATCAGGGCGGCTTCTCCTGCGGTGAGCTGGTCCGGAGTTTTGGAGAAGTAAACCCAGGCCGCATCGGCAATGCCGTAGGCGCTCGAACCGAGGTACACGTAATTGAGGTATTGCTCGAGGATCTGCTGCTTGCTCAGCTGGCGTTCCAGCTTCAGGGCCAGCGCGGCTTCCTTGAGTTTTCGCGTGATGGTGCGGTCTTGGCTGAGAAACACCGTGCGCGCCAGCTGCTGGGTGATGGTGCTGGCTCCCTCCCGCACCGATCCCTGCCGCACGTTGGTGATCACGGCACGGGCAATTCCCCAGCCATCCACACCGTCGTGCTGGAAAAAGCGACGGTCCTCCGCAGCAATGAAGGCCTGCTGCACCAGCTGTGGCATCTCCCCTGGCTTGAGTTTGTCCCGGGTGGCGGGGCCCAGTTTCTGGATCACCTCTCCCGTTGTGGAGACCAGCGTGATCGTGCCGGGACGGTTGAAGCTGGCGATCCCTCGCGCATCCGGAAGGGTGGCGTCGATGGCATCCGTGATCGCGCGTGAGGCGAGGGCGGCACCAACTCCGATGCCAGCTGCGGTCGCAGCGATCAGAGCCCAGTGCAGGCGTGTGCGGTTCACATCACCTGGGTCAGTGGGCTGTGGCCAACCGCTAAGGCCGTCACCAGCATGCCCAGCACCAGGAAGGGTTGAGCGCTGGCCTGATATTTCACGTCGAATTTCACCGGGTCACGCAGCAGCCAGATGTCCTGAAAAGTGATCTGGGGCACGATCAACAGCACCAGAAGGACGGCAGCGAAATGCTGGCCGATCGCGATCAGAACGGCAACCATCGCTAGCTGAAACACATCGATCATGCCGGCACTGATCCAGCTGGCCCGCTCGATCCCGAACACCACGGGAAGGGATTGGAGCCCCAGGGCACGGTCCCCTTCCACACTCTTGAAATCATTCACCACAGCAATGCCGAGGCCGGCGAGGCTGTAGGCGAGGGTCAGCAGGGCGGTGGTCCAGGTGAGCTGGCCAAACAGAGCCTGACCGGCCCACCAGGGCAATGCGATGTAGCTGGCGCCAAGGGCGTAGTTGCCCAGCCAGCCGTTCTGTTTGAGCTTGAGCGGGGGGGCGGAATAGATGAAGCTCACAAATGATCCCCCCAGGGCGAGCAGCAACACAATTGGGGTGGTGTGACCGGCCCATGCATCCAGTCCATAGGACACGGCCAGGCCGGCGATCAGCAGGATCCAGATCTGCAGCTTCACCTGTCCCAACGAAATGGCTCCCGAGGGGATGGGACGGTACGGCTCGTTGATCGCGTCGATCTCGCGGTCGTAGTAGTCGTTGATGGTCTGGGTGAATCCAGCCAGCAGAGGACCGCTCATCAACATGCAGGCGAANGACGCCAGCACGTGATCCGGNTTCCANTGAAAGTTGCCGCTGGCCGCAGCCCCGCAGACCACTCCCCAGATCAGGGGAATCCAGGTGACCGGCTTCATCAGCTGCAGACGCAGCTTCCAGATGTTGGTGGTGCCGGAGGCACCTTTCATGCCCAGCAGCTGGCGTGCGTCGCTCACGGGTCAGGCCTCAGGCTGCGGCGATTTCGTCTTCAAAAAACCAGTTGGTGGAACCGTCACTCAGCTCCACCACCACTCCGATTCCCTTGCCGTCGACGGTGCGGAATTCCTTGACCGTGCCACTGGCATCGGACTTCAGCAGATCCACCAGGCTCTGGGGAATGCGATCCCGTACGCGGGTCACACGGATCTTGGATCCGACCGAAATGGGTGCAGCCTGGGACATGGCCTGCAAGGCTTGGAAAGTGGCGCAACCTTAACAGTCGCTTTTGCGCCGGACTTGATGGTCGCCCTGCGTTTGATCCCCTGCCTCGATGTCGCCCAAGGACGGGTGGTGAAAGGCGTCAACTTCGTTGGCCTGCGTGATGCGGGAGACCCCGTGGAACTGGCCTGTCGTTACAGCAGAGCCGGTGCCGATGAATTGGTGTTTCTCGATATTGCGGCCAGCCATGAGGGCCGCGGCACGCTGACCGACATGGTGCGGCGCACCGCTGAGTCCGTCACGATTCCGTTCACCGTTGGTGGCGGAATCTCCACGGTGGACGGCATCACCGATCTGTTGCGGGCCGGTGCCGACAAGGTGAGCCTCAACTCCTCCGCCGTGCGCCGTCCGGAGCTGGTGCGGGAGGGAGCAGAACGGTTTGGCTGCCAATGCATCGTCGTGGCCATCGATGCCCGCCGCCGGGAGGGGAGCGCCGGTTGGGATGTTTTTGTGAAGGGCGGGCGAGAGAACACAGGCCTGGATGCAGTGGCCTGGGCCCGTCGTGTGGCGGAACTGGGGGCCGGGGAGATCCTGCTGACCTCCATGGATGGCGATGGAACCCAGGCTGGCTACGACCTCGACCTGACCCGGGCCGTCGCCCATGCCGTTCCAGTGCCAGTCATTGCCTCGGGTGGAGCGGGTTGCATGGATCACATTGCCCAGGCCCTCGACACCGGACCGGAGGGTGGGCATGCCTCGGCAGCCCTGCTGGCATCGCTGCTGCACGACGGGGTTCTCACCGTGGAAGAGATCAAGGCCGACCTGCTCGGGCGAGGGCTCGCCATACGCCCGTGAAGCCTGGAGATCCCGCTGCTGTTGAACAGCTTTTTGATGCTGTGGCACCCCGCTACGACCAGCTCAACGATCTGTTGAGTCTTGGTCTGCATCGTCAGTGGAAACGTCAGCTGGTGCGCTCCCTGAAACCGGCCGCTGGCGAAACCTGGCTGGACCTGTGCTGTGGCACCGGCGATCTGGCCATGGCGCTGGGCCGCTGTGTCCGTCCCGGGGGCGTGGTGATCGGTCTTGATGCAGCCGCCGAACCGTTGGCGATCGCACGGCAGCGTCAACAGCTCCAACCCTGGCTGCCCCTGAACTTCAGCCAGGGCGATGCCTTGGACACCGGTCTGCCCGCCGCCAGCGCGGACGGCATTGTGATGGCCTATGGCTTGCGCAACCTGGCCGATCCAGCAGCGGGGCTGAAGGAGATCGCGCGTTTGCTCAGGCCTGGCGGTCGGGCGGGCGTGCTCGATTTCAACCGCCTTCCGGACGACAGCACGGCTGCCAGTTTCCAGCGTTTTTACCTGCGCCGTCTGGTCGTACCGATTGCTGCTGCAGCTGGTCTGCGCGACCAGTACGCCTATCTCGAACAGAGTCTCAAGCGTTTTCCTGATGGGTCGTCCCAGGTTCGTCTGGCCCTTGAGAGCGGCTTCTCAGCGGCGCGGCACCGCAGCTTGATGTCGGGTCAGATGGGCGTGCTGGTGCTGGAACGATGAAGCTTGGATTGCGTCGCTTGCGATGCGGCCGAGCCGCGTTCTAAACCTAAAGACAACTTTAAGAAGAGGTCTTGGTATGGCCTTCCCGCTCCCGACGCTGCTCCCCACCATTGAGGAGCTGCTTCAGGAGGTGCAGTGGCTGGATGGGTTGATCCTTGTCACCGATTCGGCACGCGCCAGTTTCGTGTCTTTTTCGCAGGTTGATCCCTTGCTCAGGCGATTGCGCATGCGCCCCAGAGGCCACGACGTGGCCGAAAAGCTCTGCATGTCTCTGCTCGAATCCCACGGAAAGGGCGGAGCGAAACCGGTGCTGGTGTTCCAGGGTGATGGCAGCTTCTGGCTGGGGCTGATCGGCCCCGGTGGAAGCAGCCCCCATCGCCACCACGCCATTGCCCATCTGCATCGATGCCTGGAGCTGGAGCGCTGAGTGCTCTGAACCACGCAGCACTCGAAGAGGCGTCCAGAGCCGGGCTTGATCAGCCGCTCGGCAGAATCAGCTATCAGGCACCCCCAGTCCTCTGTGCATTTTCAGGACATCATCAGCACGCTGAATCGCTTCTGGGCCGATCGGGGCTGTCTGCTGTTGCAGCCCTACGACACGGAGAAAGGGGCTGGAACGATGAGTCCGCACACGGTGTTGCGCGCGATTGGTCCCGAGCCCTGGGCTGTGGCCTATCCCGAGCCCTGCCGCCGACCGACTGACGGCCGTTACGGCGATAACCCCAACCGGGCGCAGCATTACTTCCAGTACCAGGTGTTGATCAAGCCGTCGCCGGACGGCATCCAGGAGACCTATCTCGCCTCGTTGGACGCCCTGGGGATCAAAGCGGCGGATCACGACATCCGTTTTGTCGAAGACAACTGGGAATCGCCCACCCTCGGCGCCTGGGGTGTGGGTTGGGAGGTCTGGCTGGATGGCATGGAGGTCACCCAGTTCACCTATTTCCAGCAGTGCGGCGGGATCGATTGCAAGCCCGTGTCGATTGAGATCACCTACGGGCTCGAGCGTCTGGCGATGTATCTCCAGGACGTGGAAAGCATCTGGGATCTGAGCTGGAACGCCGATCGCAGTTACGGCGACATCTGGCTCCCGTTTGAGAAGGGCCAGTGCCAGTTCAATTTCGAGGGCTCTGATCCCGAGCGGCTCAAGCAGCTGTTCGCCATCTACGAGGCGGAGGCCACCGACCTGATCCAGCAGAAGCTGCCGGCTCCCGCGCTGGATTTCGTGCTCAAGTGCAGCCACACCTTCAACCTGTTGGAGGCCCGCGGTGTGATCTCGGTGACGGAACGCACCGCCACCATCGGTCGGATCCGCAACCTGGCCCGTCAGGTGGCCGAGGCCTGGCTGGCGGAACGGGAGGCGCTTGGCTTCCCCTTGTTGGAGGGGGGAACGCTTGAGGCAGCCGCCTGAGGCCCTCTGCAAAAACAAGCTTCGATTCAGGGCCTGGCCCTGATTCTCTGCCTGCTGTTGCTGGTGCGGGGTCTGCTCTGGGGCGCGCCCAGCCCCAAGGCGACGGATCCCTCCCACCGGATCAACAGCACCCGTGGCGTCGTGCAGCTCAGCGGTCGCGTTCTGGCGGATGGACGGCGCTTCGAACAAGGGTGTTCGGCGCTTCTGGCGGTGGACCGGATCGATGCTGACCGTCACCCCGGACGGACGGAACTGCAGCTGAATCCCTGTCCAGACCTGCCGCTTCAGGGCTGGAGGGTGCAGGCCCGCGGTCGGCTGCGCAGCCCTTCACCCGGGCTGCATCCGCTGCTGCCCGGTCCGGCGGAACGGCTGGCATCCCGGGGCAGTTGGAGTCAGCTGCGGGCCTCCAGCGTTCTGGTGCTGGATCGGCCCTGGACGCCGCTGGCCGACATCCGCCGGACCATCGCCCAGCGCCTGCAGTCCACGGCGGGTCCCGATCGCGGTGGACTGCTCGCTGCNCTGGTTCTNGGCAGTGCCCAGGTTCAGCTGCCGGTCGAGCTGCGCACGGCGTTTCGGGTGGCTGGTTTGTCCCATGCGCTGGCGGCATCGGGGTTCCATCTGTCCGTGCTGCTTGGGGCGGCCCTTGCCGTCGGGCGGTGCTTGCCGCGATCGATGCGGCTGGCCCTGGCGGCACTGGCCTTGATGCTGTTTCTGGTCCTGGCTGGAGCGCAGCCGTCGGTGGTGCGGGCGGTGCTGATGGGCGGTATCGCACTGTTGATACGCGAATCGGGTGAACGCAGCCGTGGTTTCGGGGTGCTGCTGCTCAGCTTGTGCCTGATGCTGATGGTGCACCCCGCCTGGGCCCGATCGA
>NHIA01000060.1 GCA_002170825.1 Cyanobacteria bacterium TMED177 | reverse complement strand
CTTCTGCGGCGTCAGCGACGATGCCGACTACCTCGCGAGGCTGATCAGTCTGCGGCTGCAACGCCGCGATGCCAGCCAGGAGCGGCTGGAGTGCACCGCAATCCTGGGCTCCTGAACCGTCTTCAACCTCGCGGGATCAGCAGGGCGGTGCGCAACCAGCCCGCCATCGCCGCATTGATCGAGGTCACATCAGCCACCGGTTCAGCGCTGAAGGGCTGCAGGGGCATGTAGCCATCCGGCCCGAATTCCGGCGTGATCGTGACCGGGCGACCCGAGGTGCAAACGGCATCCACGAACAGTTGCCAGCAGCGGCGATGGGCCTCCAGTGCCTCGGCCCACTCCGGCGCGAAGGGATGGCTCACCGAAGGCCCCTGGGCATGGCCAATCCGGGCATGGATGTGNTCCACCCGTTCAGCCATCGCCTGCACCGGCATCAGATCGGGCGTCATCAACCGTTCGGCGACGCAACACCAATGGCTCAGGTCGGCCGTGAGCCGCAACCGCGGATGATGCTCGAGCCAGAGCGGCATCTGCCACGGGTTGAACAGGCTGCGGCTGCGATGGGTNTCCACCATCACCGGACAGGGCTCAGCCTCGCTGCGATCCAGAACCGCCTCCAGGAATTGATGCTGCNCCGGTTCAGGCCAGCTGTCGCTGCCCGTGATCAGATTGATNTTCACTGGGCCCATCGGCCGGGCACGATCCAACCCCCGCGCCAGCTGATCAAGCTGCTGTTGAGGGCCATCCGCCAGATCGGGGGTATAGCCACCACCTGTGGTGATCTCCAGGATCAGCGGTTGGCCGCGGGCGGTGCACAGCTGCCGCACCTCTTCCGGCGGCAACGGTGCCAGGCAGGCATGCNCCACGTTGCATTCCAGACCGTCAAAGCCCTGGCTCTCAGCACGGTCGGAAGCGGCCTCCAGAGATCCGTCCCAGCCCCAGAGTGATCGGAACAGCTGCACTGTTCAGTGGTCGTTGGTGAACAGCTGGGGTTGGATGCCGAGGTAGATCGCCTCGCGGAACAACACCAGCTTGGCTTTGGCATCACCGCGATTCTGTGCCTCGCGGTAGCGCAGCTGCAGCGATGAGATCAGGGTCTTGCGCCTGGCATCCGGTTGGTCTGCAGGGTCCAAGGGATGATGCTGATCTGAAGCAATTATGGGCAGCCCTACGGCGCTGGCCCCCTAGGGATCCGGCTGGTTCTGCTTCGAGCGCTCGTACCAGACCGCCACGGCAAACGAGATGGCAACGGCGATACCGGCCCCGATGAACACCACTCCCAATTCAACCGGCATCACCCGACTGCAGCGTTGCCCTGATCATCCATCACCCGTTCGATCACGGCTCAGGCGACCAGCTGCTGATAGGCCTCGTTGACCCGTCGGAATGCCTCAGCGGATCCACCCATGTCCGGATGGTGCTGCTTCACCAGCCGCCGGTGGGCCTGCTTGATCGCATCGGCAGAGGCCCCCGGCTCCANCCCCAGCACCGCCAGGGCCGCGACCCGCCCCCCCTCTCTCGGCTGCTGATGGCTGTTCTCCTGATGGCTGTCCCCCTGATCCGTCTTGCGCCGATCGGTTCGCGTGCGGCGGCCACGACCACGGGTGCCGCTCTGCTGCAGCTGCTTCTGCAGGTCCAGCACCACCCGCCGTGGGTCCTCCTCCAGCCATTCGCTGGCCCGCACGCCATACAAGGCAAAGGCCGCCAGCACCGCCGTCGACGCCTTGGTGGTCGTGTTGCCAACCGCCACCATCAGATCNGTGCCGAGGCCGGGCACCAACCGATCCAGCCGTTGCTCCAGCGTGAGATGGCTCGGAAACGCAAGACGGTTGAGCCGCTCGATCAACAACTGCAGCCCGCGCTGCCGCAGCGCGTCCCACCCCGGTTGGCGGGCCAGGGCCGCACCCCACTGGCGCACCTGCTCGCGACGGATCCGCGCCGGTGCTGGTTCAGCCGATGCGGCGCCGGATGGGGCGGAATCATCACGCCAGCGCGCCCGCCGCAACCGCTCCAGCTCGCCGGTCAGGCGCAACACCTCCCGCCGCAGAGCTTCGTTCTCGGCCAGTAGAGCCTGCACATTGCTGGTGACCCGCACCTGACGAGGCGGCGACGCTTCGGACCATTGGCGGGGATCAAAGCCCAAGGCAGGTTCCGGGCACAGCGGGAGCGATCACCATGGCAGCAGCGTGCCGTTTGCATGCCAGAAGCTGCCACTGTTGGCCAATGTCAGCCCATCAATCCGTTCCAGCAAGGCCTGAACGGCCTGCCCCGGCGCGATTCCACTGGGGTTAAACCGGATCATTCCGGTACGGACCAGACCCGGGTGCAGGATGGCCACCGCGATGCCCCGTGGCTTGAGGTCAATCGCTAACGATTTGCCCGCGATGTTCAGGGCCACCTTCGACATCCGATAGCCGTAGGAGCCGCCTGATGTGTTGTCGTCAATCGAGCCCATGCGGCTGGTCATCAAGGCCAGCTTGGCGCCGCGGGGCATCTGCCCCAGCAGCGCCCGCGCCAACAGCAACGGCGCCAGGGCATTCACCTCGAACTGACGCCGGATGCCNTCAGGGTCCAGATCGTCCAGCCCCATCGATTGCAGGATTCCGGCATTGAGGATCACAACGTCCAGCGGGCATCCCTCCAGGCGGGACACCAGCGCCTCGATCGATGCCGCATCGCTGAGCTCGATGCCCGCTTCGATCCGCACCCCCAGCGCCTCGAGCTCCGCACTGGGCTGACGGCACACCGCGATCACATGATCCCCGCGGGCCTGCAGCTGCTGGCAATACGCCAAGCCGATGCCACGGTTCGCTCCTGTCACCAGAACTGTTGCCATCCCCCCCTCACCAGGCCTGCCTCCATCCTGAAGCTGAACAGGGCAAAAACCCGAACAGGGCTGGCGTGTCTANCCTNATGGAGGACACACAGNACGAGGCCAAGGCGAGACAACTCATCGGCCACATCGCAGAGCTTGAATCGCGGCTAGCTCATCCGCAACATTGGACAGAAGGAGAAAACATTCACAACGCAGAAAAACTGAGGCAATTGCGCTTTGAGCTGCGACGCCGCCAATCGCATGGTGATCTGGACCCGCTGGAGACGTGATCGGCCCGTCCAAGTGCCGGTGGTCCAGGCCTCAGACGTAACGACCGGGGTATTCCCCAGGGTGATCCACCCGGGTGATCCTGACGCCGCCAGTGATCTGGCCATCCAGCCTNAACAGATCACTGCCNGAGACGGCGTAGCCCAGCTCCTGGGCCAGCAAGGCCACTTCATCAGCGGTCACGGCCTCCTGAACGCGCACCTGCAGGCGCGGATCCCGACCGACATGCGCCAGAAACTGCTGCAACGGCTCCGAAGCCAACATCACCGCAGCCGTGAACTGAGCAGACTNGGGGCGGAGCGCCGCCGTGAACGCCGCTGGGGGCCNTACACCGAAGGCCAAGCNGCCGTACGCGTNCCGCACCGNGGGCAGGTGCAGCGTCGTGGAGCNGGCGCGTCCTTGGAATGGGCCACGCTCAACTGCGCACAATCCAGACAGGCAACGACGAATTCGGGCATGCGCCACCCCCACNCTGTTCTTTCATTTCAACAGAGTGA
The DNA here is from genome assembly GCA_002170825.1 of Cyanobacteria bacterium TMED177. Lineage (GTDB taxonomy): Bacteria > Cyanobacteriota > Cyanobacteriia > PCC-6307 > Cyanobiaceae > Parasynechococcus. The sequence continues at coordinate 7,018 of NHIA01000060.1, read as the reverse complement.
TTTCGATGTGCAAATCCAAGGCGCTTCTGGAGGCCGCGGCGCCGTAGATCTTTTGCACTGCTTTGGATGGATGGACATCATCAGCCGCATCTGCGCGACCTCCCGCGGGTCCACGATCGACGCCATCGGCCAGGGCCGCTACCGCNTCTGCANNCGCGATTCGGTCTGCNNCGAGGTTGCCGGCCTGTGGCAGGCCTATGAAACCCTGCGCCGGCAGGAACAGAAATCAACCTGANGCNGTTCGGCNGCGGGGNCCCGGCGTTCTGAAGACAAGCTGTCGAATCAACATCACNGNATGACGCGATCCCGAAGACTTCTGCACGGAACGCGCTGAGNCTGCANACCCGGCCGAGCGTAAGGAGAGCGAAAGCATCGCCATGTTCATCATTGAAGGCCTCACCGATCAGGGCTGGAGCTTTGAGGCACGTCACGACAGCAGAGACAACGCCTTCTGGCATGCCCGTGCCAAGAGCGACGTCACGGGACGCACCTTCCGTCTGATCAGTCAGGACCAGCAGATGGTGTGTCTGCTGACCTCAAGGGGATCGGACTGCTGGGAGATGGAACCGGAAGTCATCGCCTGAAGAAACAGGTATCAACACCCACAGCACGAACCTGTTCAGTGGGTAACACTGAGCGCACCCCGGTGAGGGGTATGCGTCGATTGACGGGAGGGCCTGGGAAACCCTCCTTTTTTGTGCCTGGATTCGGCGCTCCAGTGACTGCAGCACCTGCTTGATCCGCCTGAGAAGCCTGGGGTTGCCAAACCCAATCAAGGGGTTGAGCCGTCCACCGACGCATTGGCGCTAAGGGTTGATCCATCACCGCAGCCTGCCGTCAATGTTCGCCATCCCACCGATCGCTGGCCGGGAAATCGAGTTGCAACAACTGATGCAGCGGCAGACGCCGGTGTGGCTGCCGCGAACCAATCTGCGGCTGGATCAGATCCGTTCCGGTTTTGCCTGTGCACTGCACATGCATCAGCCCACCATCCCGGCCGGGACGGAGGGGGGCCTGATCTCACACCTTCAGTACATGTTTGAGCACCCGGGCGAGGGCGACAACCACAACGCCGAACCGTTTGCCCAGTGCTACCGGCGCCTGGCCAACCTGATCCCCCAACTGCTGGAGGAGGGCTGCAACCCGAGGATCATGCTCGACTACTCCGGAAATCTGCTCTGGGGAGTGGGGCAGATGGGCCGGGAGGACATCACCGGAGCCCTGCGGTATCTCGCCTGTGATCCCGTGATGCAGATCCATGTCGAATGGCTAGGAACCTTCTGGAGCCATGCGGTGGCTCCATCCACTCCGATTCCGGACCTGAAGCTGCAGATCACGGCCTGGCAGCACCAGTTCGCAGCAATGTTCGGCACTGAAGCCCTGCAGCGGGTGAAAGGGTTCTCACCACCGGAGATGCACCTGCCCAACCATCCGGACACTCTTTATGAATTCATCCATGCCCTGAAGGAGTGCGGTTACCGCTGGCTGCTGGTGCAGGAGCACAGCGTGGAGACCCTCAATGGCACCAGCCTGAACCAGGAGCAGAAACACCTTCCCCATCAGTTGCGGGCGCGCAACAGCTGCGGCGACACGATCAGCATCACCGCCCTGATCAAGACCCAGGGGTCTGACACGAAGCTCGTGGGTCAGATGCAGCCCTGCTACGAAGCCCTCGGCCTAGAACGCCAGCACCTGAATGGGGTGGAGATTCCACCGGTGGTGAGCCAGATCGCCGACGGAGAAAACGGCGGCGTGATGATGAATGAATTCCCGCCCGCTTTCCTGCAGGCGAACCGTCGTATCCGAGACGAAGTAAACGGCACGGCTGCCATCAACGGCACGGAGTATCTGGAGCTGCTGGAGAGCAACGGCATCAGCAGCGCTGCCTTCCCGGAGATCCAGGCGGTGCAGCAGCACCGGCTCTGGCAGTCGCTCGGCGACCGACCGACACCAGCCGGCGTGGATGCGGCCATCGCCACCTTGAAGACAGCTGGGGATGGCTTTTCGATGGAGGGAGCGTCCTGGACCAGCAACCTCAGCTGGGTGGCGGGCTACGACAACGTGCTTGAGCCGATGAACGACCTCAGCGCCCGTTTCCACCGCCGGTTTGATGAAGTGGTGGCCGCGGATCCCAGTGCCACCGGCCAACGGCCGTACCAGGAAGCGCTGCTGCATCTGCTGCTGCTCGAGACCAGTTGCTTCCGTTACTGGGGGCAGGGCACCTGGACGGACTACGCCCGTGAATTGTTCCGTCGCGGCGAGGCTTTGTTGCAGGACGTGGCAATCGATGGCCGACAACCGACAACGGCTGTTTGATTGGCCCTCTGATCAGCCGCTGCTATGGCCTACGAACCGGGAACCACGGAATGCCGTGTGCTGATCAGCAGCAAGCTCCAGATCGAAACCATGCTGCTGGACCTCAGCAAGCTTGAGGGGACGGACCTGATCCTTCAGCAGCTGCGCCAGGTGCACAACCAGCTCGAGGCCTTGCACGACCTGCGTCGCGCCTCCTGAGCTGCGGCGCCCTGCGGGCTTTTCTGAGAACAGCCGTTCACAACCCGTTACAAGCGTGTAATGTTGTGTGAACAGCCGTTGACCCCATGACCGATTACACCACCGCGATAGTCGCAATGGTTGTGGTTGGCGTGGTTCTCACCGGCGCAGTCATGTACGCGCTGATGCGTCCTACCGACCTGCCCATGCTCAAGCGGAACAAGGACTGAACCCATGGGTTTGTTCAGCGAATTACTCATCGCCGCAGCGGACATCGGCATCGCCGTCCTGGTGGCCGTGTCACTGCCCGCCAGTGCCACCCGCGCCTGAGCATCAGACACAAACGCTTGATCTTGATTGCATCTTCAATAGCAAAGCTTGATTTTCACGTCGTGCCTGCGTGGGCTGCCTGGCAATCACGTCAATTCATCAGACTTTAACTCACGGTCGAGTTGTTGGGAACTGTTGGACGTCATTAATCGATGTCATTGTTTCAGCAAATTCAACCGACACGTTTGGTGTCAATGAAGACGTGATTCAACAAATTCAGTTTGTAGGTTCTGGCCGAACCGCCATGCGTGACGTGTCAGACCATCAATCCGCAGCCTGCATGGAAATGGATATCAATGCTTTGCGGCTGCTGCATCGTGTTGTGTCCGACGCCTATCTCAATTGGTCTGGAGGACTGCCCGAAGAGCAACTCTGCCTCTCGATGATGAGAACGCAGCTGTACGCAGCCTTGATGGATCATCTGCTCGAAGACGAACAGATCTGATCAGCTGCTCAGGTCCGTTCCGACACCGATGACCGTGTGAACACCTTCTTTCCGGGAACGGATTGTTCCAGATCGCGCGTCAACAACGTCAGCCCCAAACCCATCAGGGCAAGGGCAGTTCCCTTGTCGCTGTCTGCAGCTGTTGACACCGCCCTGGCCAGCTCCAGATGTTGAGACCAGGAAAAGTGCATCGGAATGCGGGTCCTTGAGTTCAACCATTGTCAAGGGTGCAGCTTGATCATTGGGCCAACATTGATGAATCAGGCAATGGTCTGTAACCAACAACTGTTCGGTGCTGACCACACATCCCAATCCGTGTCTGATTTGCTACATCAATGCTGGTCCAAGTCAATACATTCCTTGCAGTTCGCTTGAGCTGTCTTGGATCCCATTGCACTGACCCTTGGACAGAAATTTGAACTTGAGAAGCGCAGCCGTGACATCAGCACGATCACGGATGTGAAGCAGCTTCAGACCCTGACCAAAGATCTTCTCCTGGCCTGGCAGCAGGAAATCGCCCGCTCACGCCACGCCGTGCAGGATGCTCTGAGCTGACCCCATCAATGCTTGCTACGGGTCCAGCGACGCTCCAGCGCTGCGCGGAACTCCTCCGTGTCTCCAGCTTCAAAACGGGAGCGTTGGCGCCACGCCCGTGTGATTTTCCAGAATTTCCACGCCGAAGCAGCGGCAACCACCCCCCAAGCCAGCAGGTACCAAGCCGGATGCGGCACAACAATTGCCCCAGGAACAGAGCCATGATGATGGCCATACGACCCACTGTCTCGCCATTGGCGCTCAGATTGACCTGCGCCGATCCGATCACCGCGATCTGTGGCATCCATCCGCCCACGCATCGCTGAACGCCGATGGACCCAGAGGTGCGCAACTTCGTGATCGCTCAGCTGCTGGTGATCGTGGTGCCCGTCGGGGTCTTGTTCGCCGTTTGGATCAGCATGCTGAACGTGAGCCGTCAGCGTTGATGGCGTGCGTCCACAACAGCAACCACATGATTCCAGCTCGGATTGACGATCCGATAGGTGCGCAGAGTCGCCAAGGATTTGGTGCGTGCGTTGACGAAGGCCTTGAACTCAGTCTTGAAACACATCTCCTTGATCCACTGACCTTCCTGATCAAGACGCTCGATGCAATACATGGATTTCCGATAACAACTTCATCAAAGTGCAGGTCTGGAGAAAGGACACGAAAACAACAGGCATATTTCGGGATCGTGCTGGAATCTCCTTACAAACATTTGGGCGGATTGGATGAGCTTGCTGGCTGCACTGTTCATGCCGGTGTTGATGCTGTTCCACCTTGTGGGTCCGGTCCCACCAGACCTGGGGATCCACGGCAACCAACTGAGCCCCTGCACCAGCACGGCCCACTGCAGCCGCCAGACCTGGCCAAGCCCCGATCCGCGCTCCAGCTTCGCGGCCCTGAAAGCCTTTGTCGCGGACATGCCGCGCACGGTGATCATCGAGCAGAACGACGGCTACCTGCATGCGGAAGTCAGCAGTGCCCTGTTTGGCTTCGTCGACGATCTGGAACTGTTGGCTGATTCCGACGCCAGCAGCATCCAGGCCCGTTCGGTCTCCCGGCTGGGAGATTCCGATCTGGGTGTGAATGCCGCCCGGCTCAGCCAGCTGGCAGCGCTGGTGGCGTCCTGAAACGACTCAGACCTTGGCTTTCTTGAAGTTGCGAAGGTCATGGGTCATGTCCCGCAGACCAGTCAGGAAACCAATGGCGGCCATCGAGACGATGCCAACGATGATCACGGTCTCCAACAGAGCGTGGGGGTCAGCCAGTAACGATGGCCAGGCGCTGGTGAGTGCTGTCATCTCGGCAGAATCTGCGTTCTCCTGTTGGTAGCAATCCCACCTGTTTCCGCCATGCACGACATCATCTGCCCGCATTGCAGCAAGGCATTCAAGGTGGATGAGGCCGGCTACGCGAACATCCTCAAGCAGGTGCGCGACCGCGACTTCGAACAACAGCTGAACAAACGGCTGGCCCTGGCAGAGCAGGAGAAACGCAACGCTATCGAGCTCGCCATGGCCAGGAAGCAGACGGAACTGCAGGAACTGGAAGCCCAGCTGCGGGCCCGGGACGTGGAACAGGAACTGGCGGTGAAAGACGCTGTGCTGGCGGCGGAGAAGCAACGCGATCTGCTGGCCACTGAACTGAAACAGATGCGGGAAACCGGTGAAACAGCGGTTCGCCTGGCCGAAACCCGTTTTGCCAAGGAGATTCAGACGCTCACCCTGCAGAAGGATGGGGCCCTGCGGGACCTGAAGGCCCGGCTCGAGGCGAGCGACATGCAGAGACAGTTGGCGGTCGTGGAAGCCGTCACCTCAGTGGAGAAGGAACGGGACGATCTCCGCAACGCCCTGAGCCAGACCGAGCTGAAACATCAGCTGGCATCCCAGTCGATGAAGGATCGCTACGAAATCCAGATTCAAGACCGTGACCAGGCGATTGAACGCCTTCGCGACATGAAAGCGCGACTCTCCACCAAGATGGTGGGGGAAACGCTTGAGCAGCACTGCGAAACAGAGTTCAATCGCATCCGTGCAGCCGCCTTTCCCAGGGCTTACTTCGAGAAGGACAACGACGCCCGCAGCGGCAGCAAAGGGGATTACATCTTTCGCGACAGCGATGATGAGGAGAACGAAATCATCTCGATCATGTTCGAGATGAAGAATGAGGCGGACACCACGGCCACCAAGAAAAGGAACGAGGACTTCCTCAAGGAACTGGACAAGGACCGTCGGGAGAAAGGCTGCGAATACGCCGTGCTGGTGTCCCTGCTGGAACCGGACAGTGAGCTGTACAACTCCGGCATTGTTGACGTCTCACATCGGTTCGAGAAGACCTATGTGATCCGCCCCCAGTTCTTCATTCCCTTCATCACCCTGCTGCGCAATGCGGCGCTGAAATCGCTGGCCTACAAGGCAGAACTGGCCCTGATCAAGGCGCAGAACATCGACGTCACCAACTTCGAGAATGATCTGGAGTCGTTCAAGAACGCCTTTTCCCGGAACTACGACCTGGCCTCAAGACGCTTCCAGACCGCCATCGATGAAATCGACAAATCAATCGATCATCTGCAGAAGACCAAGGACGCCCTGCTGGGGGCCGATCGCAACCTGCGCCTTGCCAATGACAAGGCCCAGGATGTGACGGTGAAGAAGCTCACCCGCCGCAATCCCACAATGGCGGCCAAGTTCGCCGAGCTTCAGGATCAGGATTCCGCCTGATTCAGACGAACTTGCGGGGATAGGGCGTATTGCCAGCAAGCTCCAGATTGATCTCGCGGCAGATGTTCAGCAAAGCGCCGAGCCCAAAATCGGGACCGTTGGGGCCATCAATGAATGCTTGAAATTCAGCATCGCTGATGCCATCACGCACTTCCCAGATGCAGAAGGCAGGTCCTTCAAGACCAATGGGGTTGAAAGAATGGTTGTAGAAGCCAGCTTCAAGATTGCGGGTCACGGCTTCGTCCCAGCCACCACCGGGGGCCAGGGCTTTCTGAACGGTCTCAAACCATTTCTGTGCGGTTCCGGCACGGAATTCGTGTTGAACGTGGAAAAAGCGGGATGCCATTGGTTGGTAAGGGATGGGAATGAATGGGAAAGCGGTGAATCAACCAGCGATGGTGACGCCTTGCTTGGTCACGATCTCGACCACCTTGGCCATGTCGTTGAGATCCTTCTCGTTGGCCTTGAGGCTTTGGAACACGGCTTCGACGCC
>NHIA01000059.1 GCA_002170825.1 Cyanobacteria bacterium TMED177 | reverse complement strand
GGGTGCCCACTTTGGGCACCAGACCCGTCGTTGGAACCCCAAGATGTCGCGCTACATCTACTGCGCGCGCAATGGTGTTCACATCATCGATCTTGTGCAGACCGCCGTCTGCATGAACAACGCCTACAAATGGACCCGCTCCGCTGCCCGCAGCGGAAAGCGTTTCCTGTTTGTCGGCACCAAGAAGCAGGCTTCCGAGGTGGTTGCCCTGGAGGCGACCCGTTGCGGCGCTGCTTACGTGAACCAGCGCTGGTTGGGCGGCATGCTCACCAACTGGACCACGATGAAAGCCCGGATCGATCGTCTGAAGGATCTGGAGCGGATGGAATCCAGCGGAGCCATCGCCATGCGCCCGAAGAAAGAGGGTGCGGTGCTGCGTCGTGAACTGGAGCGCCTCCAGAAGTATCTGGGCGGCCTCAAGACCATGCGTCGCCTGCCGGATGTCGTGGTGCTGGTGGATCAGCGTCGTGAATCCAACGCTGTTCTGGAAGCGCGCAAGCTGGACATCCCGTTGGTCTCAATGCTCGATACCAACTGCGATCCCGATCTTTGTGAGGTGCCCATTCCTTGCAACGACGATGCGGTCCGTTCCGTTCAGCTGGTGCTGGGACGTCTCGCTGATGCGATCAACGAAGGCCGTCACGGCAACAACGAACAGCGCGGCGACGACGCCGAAGGCTGAGGTTCGCTGAACCGCTAAGTTCACGCCGCCGACCTCCGATCGTGGGGCGGCGGCGCTTCAATTTCCCTTCTCCGACACCTACGACCGATGGCTGCCGTATCCGCCAAGCTTGTCAAAGACCTGCGCGACAAGACCGGCGCGGGAATGATGGATTGCAAGAAGGCCCTGTCGGCCACCGACGGTGATTCCACAAAAGCCGTGGAATGGCTGCGTCAGAAGGGCATTGCCAGTGCTGAAAAGAAATCCGGGCGCACCGCAGCCGAGGGTGCTGTGGGCAGTTACATCCACACCGGTGCGCGGGTTGGCGTGTTGATCGAAGTGAACTGCGAAACCGATTTCGTGGCGCGCGGCGAGATGTTCCAGGATCTGCTGCGTGATGTCTCCATGCAGGTCGCTGCCTGCCCCAACGTGGAGTACGTCACGACCGACGACATCCCTGAAGAGATTCGGGAACGGGAAAAGTCGATTGAGATGGGTCGCGACGACCTGGAGGGCAAGCCCGAGCAGATGAAGGAAAAGATCGTGGAAGGACGCATCGGCAAACGCCTGAAGGAGCTTGCTCTCATGGAGCAGCCTTTCATCAAGGACAGTTCGATCACGGTGGCCGAACTGGTGAAGCAAACCGCTGGCAAGATCGGCGAAAACGTGAGAGTGCGTCGCTTCACCCGTTACACCCTGGGTGAGGGCATTGAGGTGGAAGAGTCTGATTTCGCAGCTGAGGTTGCCTCCATGCAGGGGGCCGGCTGATTTCTGTGCCGGCTTCAGACCGCACGTCCGCCCACGATCCTGATGAACAGCTGGCACGGCTTCGAAGCTTGTGCCGGCTGCGTTCGATCGCGATTTATCGGGAGCAGGCCCTATACCTGCAGATCCTGCGGGATGAGCTTGAGCCGGCCTTGCGCCAGGCGTTGTTCTCGCTGATCTCCGAAACGGATCCGCTGCGGTTCAGCCAGTTACCGGAGGCCAACAGAACCCGCTTTCATGCGGCTGTGCAGCGCCTGATCAACCGTTGTTCCGTGCTGTTGACCGTGGAACAGCAGATGCATCTGGCGGGTCAGATGCAGAAAGAACAGCTGAGGCGCCACACCAGGGCAAGCCAGCAGATGCTGCAGGAGCTCAGCGAGGCAGCAGAGCAGCAGGGCGGTGAGACCGATCAGCACCAGCCGCCAGCTTCTGGACCAGCCCGTGGCTCGGTCGAGCTCAGCCTGATCCCGCCCCTGGATCAGCCGCAACGCTTTGGCTTCCCGCCCAGACCTGCTGCGCAGCAGCAGCCTCCTCCACAACAGCAGCCTCCTTCACAGCAGCAGCCCCCCCAGCACCAGCCGTCACCACCGGAGAGGGGTGAGGCCGATTCCAGCGCTGATCAGGGCGACATGGATGTGTTGCGCTCCCTGTTCCAGCTCGCTGGAGAAGCGCTTCAGCATCAGGTTGGATCCGCTGTGGTGCCGTTGCCCGGCGGCGCTGATGACGCCTCTGCCGACAACGCCAATCTCCTGCCGACCATGCCGGATGCGTTGCTTCAGTGGATGGAGGCCATGGATCTGGCCCTGTCCCGCCGTTTGCGCAATCTGTCCCACGCGGTGAATGTTCAGCTGCTGCGATCTGGCATGGCCCAGGCGCTTCTGCCGGTCACGCTGCTGGAAGCGGTGCTCAGTGGCCAGATCGAGACCCAGTCCGCGCCATCCAATCTGTTACGACTCCGATTGCCTCTGGCCATGGGTGATCTGGACCCTGGCATGGACGTGTTGTGCGTGCTGATGCGCAGCAGCGAATTCGAATTCGACAGCCACCGCCTCAGACGGTGTCGCCGCCGGCTGCGCGACCAGCATCGAGAACTGCTCAAAATGGTGCGTCAGCAACGCCACTGGGAGCGTCGCTGCCTGGATCGTGAAGCACGGAACCCTTGGCAGACCTCCTTCGATCCCAGCCCCCAGACCCCCGGGGACTGAACAACGTTCAACTCAGCCAGCTGCTGAGTTGGATGAAACCGTTGCAGCAGGCCCTCAAGCTTGAAGCGGAGGCCGGTTGTTGCAATCTGCAGGGGCGGCAGCAGCGCTTTCATCTGTTCATGCAGGGTCAGCTGTCGCAACCCCCAGCTGTTCCTTTCCCCACCGGTGTGGAGGAACGTCTTCAGAGGCTTCAACGCGGTTTTGAGGGCTACGAGGCCCTGGCCGAACCCGGTCGCAGGCGACTGGTCACGGACACCAGGCAATGGCTGCATGAGTTGCGCCACCGGCTCGAGCCTTCGGCTCCCATGGCTCCACCCAGGCTGAAACTGGCGGCGACGCCATCGGCAGGGGTTGCTCGAACGCTTGGACTGGATAGCCCGCTCACCCAACTTCAGGGCGTTGGTCCAAAGCTGGCGGCACGGTTGGCGTCGATCGGCCTTCTCCTGGTCCGCGATCTGTTGCGGCACTACCCCCGAGACCATGTGGACTACGCCACGCGGCGAAGGATCGAAGCCCTTGTGGCCGGGGAAACCGCAACGATCGTGGCGACCATCCGGCGCTCGAATGGGTTCGTCAGCCCTCGCAATCCCAATCTCGCCATCCTGGAGTTGCAGCTTCAGGACCCCACCGGTCGGATCAAGGTGAGCCGGTTTCTGGCTGGCCGTCGGTTCAGTTCGCCGGCTTATCTCAAAGGCCAGCAGCGCCTGTATCCCGTTGGTGCCAACGTTGCGGTTAGCGGTTTCGTCAAGGATGGCCCGTACGGCATCACCTTCCAGGATCCGCTGATCGAGGTGCTGGAGAGCAGCGATGCGTCCGTTCGTTCCCGCAGCATCGGACGCCTGTTGCCCGTGTATCCGTTGACGGATGGGGTGGCAGCCGATCGTTTCAGGCAGATCATCGAGCAGGTGCTGCCCTTGGCGCAGTCCTGGCCAGATCCTTTGAGTGATGGCGACCGGGAGCAGTGGTCCCTGGTGAGCCTGGCCGATGCGTTGCGGGGACTCCACGCACCAGGCGATCAGGCCGAACTGGACAGTGCTCGGCGACGGCTGGTGTTCGATGAATTCCTCCTGCTGCAGCTCGGTCTGCTGCGTCGACGCCACAGCTTGCGCCAACGGCCCTCCCCCCAACTCAATTCGATCAACCCGGGAGAGGGACTGGTTGCGGACTTCCTCCAGCTGCTGCCGTTTGCATTCACTTCCGCGCAGCAACGGGTGTTCGCAGAGATCGATGCCGACCTGCAACGCAATCAACCCATGGCGCGGCTGGTGCAGGGGGATGTGGGTTCCGGCAAGACGGTGGTGGCCATTGCGGCGCTGCTCAGCACGATCAGTTGCGGTTGGCAGGGGGCGCTGATGGCGCCCACCGAGGTGCTGGCCGAGCAGCACCACCGCAATCTCTGCCAGTGGTTGCCCCAGCTGCATGTGACCGTTGAGCTGCTCACGGGCGCAACACCTCGACCGAAACGACGGCAGCTGTTGGATGACCTTGCCAATGGCTCACTCAAGGTTTTGGTGGGGACCCATGCCCTGCTGGAGGATCCCGTGGTGTTCTCCCGGCTTGGGCTGGTGGTGGTGGATGAGCAGCACCGGTTCGGGGTGCATCAGCGCGATCGCCTGCTGAACAAGGGCTTGCAACCCCATCTGCTCACCATGACGGCAACACCGATTCCCCGCACCCTTGCCCTCTCCCTGCATGGGGATCTGGATGTGAGTCAGATCGATGAATTGCCGCCCGGGCGGACCCCCATTCGAACGGCGTTGCTGAAGGCGTCCCAGCGGCACGAGGCCTACGACCTGATCCGGGAGGAGGTGTCGCGGGGGCAGCGGGCCTACGTGGTGCTTCCCCTGGTGGAGGAATCCGAGAAACTCGATCTGCGCTCCGCCGTTGAGGTGCATGGGGAACTGGCGGCAGAGGTCTTCCCTGATCTCACGGTTGGCCTGCTGCATGGCCGACTCAGCAGTGCCGAGAAGCAGGAGGTGCTGCGGGCCTTCGCTGAGGGACGCAGTCAGGTGCTTGTTTCAACCACTGTGGTTGAAGTGGGTGTTGATGTTCCGGAAGCCAGCGTGATGATGATAGACCATGCCGAACGGTTCGGCCTGGCTCAGTTGCATCAGCTTCGTGGTCGTGTCGGTCGGGGCGCTGCAGCCTCCCACTGTCTCCTGATCAACGGCAGTTCCAACCCTCTGGCCCGACAGCGACTTGATGTGTTGGTGAGCTCCACCGATGGTTTTGAAATCGCCGAGATGGACCTGCGCCTGCGTGGGCCTGGTCAGGTGCTGGGCACCCGTCAATCCGGATTGCCTGATCTCGCCCTTGCCAGCTTGGCCGATGACGGGGCGGTGCTGGAGGACGCCAGGGCTGCAGCACAACAGCTGATGGACCAGGATCCCGACCTTCAGCAGCATGCCCGCCTGGCTGAGTTGCTGGAGCAGCAGCAGCGGCGCCTCAGTGGCGCGGCCCCACTGAACTGAGCGCTACCCCAGCAGCACGATCCAGCGAACGACCCTGTGGAAGGATGCAACTTTCCTGGACGGAGCATGCGTCCCTGGAGTGATCGGCCGATCGTTGATTGCGGGGAGCCGCTGGTGGCGTTGCCGCGTTCTTTGCTCAGGCTCGAGCCCCATCCCTACGTTGCGGCCGGTGCACCCTATGGGGCAGGCGTTGATCCTTTCCAGCTGCGGTCTGGGGTGCTCGCGCGACTGCTCCAGGCACAAGCTGATCTGCAGATCCGGCAAGCGGATCTCTGCTTGGCCATTTTCGATGCCTGGCGCCCGTTAGCGGTTCAGGCCTACATGGTGGAGCATGCCGTTGACGCGGAATGCAGCCTTCGCGGCACGGATCGCGATGACCCGGACCAGATGGCTGAGGTCCGTGCAGCGGTGGATCGCTTCTGGGCTGTCCCAAGCCAGGATCCGGCCACACCTCCTCCCCACAGCACGGGTGCAGCGGTGGATCTCACGCTAGCCTCACGATCTGATGGCATCCCACTGGCGATGGGTGGTGCCATTGATGCCATCGATGTGATCTCAGAGCCCGATCACTACGCAGCCTTTCCACAGGGGTCGGAGCAAAGGGTTTGGCACGATCGGCGTGCCCTGCTGGCGTCCGTGATGGGAAACGCCGGCTTTGTGCATCACCCCAACGAGTGGTGGCATTTCAGCCATGGTGACCAGATGTGGGCCTGGCAGACCGATGCGGATCAGGCGATCTATGCCGGTGCTCCCAGCAAGGCACTGACGGCCTGATCGCCCAGCTTCTCCACGTGATCACCAAGGCTGCGGCGACCGCCCGCCTCCTTCCAGCTCACCAACAGGGGTTCCAGGGTCTGTTCCAGGGCCTCCAGCGGCATGCGTTGGAGGTAGGGCTGGGCCAGGCGCTGCAGATTGGCGCTGCCGCCGAGCCAGAGCTGGTACTGATCCACACCACTGCCCACCAGGGCCAGTTCAGCCATGTAGGGCCGGGCACAACCATTGGGGCAGCCGGTCATGCGCACGAGCACGGATTTGTCGATCTCAAGCCGCCGAAGCTGGGCATCCAGTCGGTCCAGCACGGAAGGCAGGATCCGTTCTGACTCCGTGATTGCCAGGCCACAGGTGGGCAGGGCCGGGCAGGCAATGGCGTGCCGCGCCAGGGGGGCCGGCGCATCGGGCAAGGCAAAGCCGAGACTGCTCAACGCCTCGCGGATGGTGCCGCGCTGGGCCGTGCCGATGTTGCAGAGCAGCAGATCCTGGTTGGGTGTGAGCCTGATCTCAAGCTGATAGGTCTCGACAATCCGACGAAGACCGGCCTTCATCTCGCCCTTCAGGCGTCCGCAGAGGAGCGGCAGACCCACGAACCACAGTCCAGCCTTCTGGCGATGCCAGCCCAGGTAATCGAGCAGTTTGGGTTTGGGTTCGTTGCGAAGCCCCTTCAGCGTCCCGAAGAAGTAGGTGGCTTTCAGCTCCTTGCGGAACCAGGCAACACCCCGGTCCTCGAGCAGATATTTCATCCGGGCATGGCGTCGCACGCGTCGGTCGCCATGGTCCCGCTGCAGGGCCAGGATCGCCTGGAGCAGATCGAGCACGTCGTCGGCCCCCACGTAGCCAAGCGGGTCGGCAATGCGCGCAAACGTCTCCTCCTTGTTGTGGGTCCGCCCCATGCCGCCACCCACGTAGACGTTGCAACCGCGCAGGTCTCCGGATGGATCGGTGAACACCACAAGGCCGATGTCCTGGGTCAGCAGATCGACGGAGTTGTCACCCGGCACGGTGACCGCCACCTTGAACTTCCTCGGCAGGTAGGTGTCGCCGTACAAGGGCTCCACTTCACTGCCCGAGAACACGCCACCCTCCAGCTGCCGCTGGCGGGCGCGGCGCACGGCGGTGGAGGGGCTGAAGCGATAGCTGAGATCACCATCCACCCAGAGGTCGAGGTAGGAGCCCTCAGCCGCTTCCGGACTGAGCAGATCGGCGATTTCATCGGCCAGCCGTCGGGCGGCCGGATACCCCCCTTTCTCGAAGGGGGCAGCGGGGGCCATCACGTTGCGGTTGATGTCGCCGCAGGCGGCCAGGGTCGAGCCCAGGTTGCGGACGATGGTGCCAATCACCTCGCGCAGGTCAGCCTTCGGAATGCCGTGCATCTGGAAGGCCTGACGGGTGGTGGCCCGAAGCGTTCCGTCTCCGAGTCGATCCGACAGGTCATCAAGGGCCAGGAACAACGGTGCCGGGATCCGCCCTCCAGGACTGCGCAGGCGCAGCATCATCTGCCACGTCTTGTCACGTCCTTTCTCGCGTTTGTCCCGGTCGTCCTGCTGATAGCTGCCGTGAAACTTAAGGATCTGAAGGGCGTCTTCGCTGAAATTGGGAAGATCGTTGCCCAGCTCGGTCAGCAGAGGCTCCTTGAGGTAATCGCTGTCGAGCTTCCGTTGTTCTGCCTTGGGCAGCACGGTCCCGCGATCCAGTTGTACTGCTGCTGCCCCGTCGCTCACGCGCTTCCGGTATGGATGATTTGAACGTAGCGAAACGGCTTCCAATACAGTCGCCGACGGCGGTGTTGACGGCGTGACTTCAACCTTTCTTCTGGAGATCGGCACGGAGGAGCTGCCGGCGGATTTCGCCCGTCTTGCCCTTGATCAACTGCGTCAGCGGGTGTTGAGCGATCTGCGCGATCAACGCCTGGACCATGCTGAGGTGCACATCAACGGCACCCCACGCCGGCTTGTCGTGCAGGTGGAGGGCCTTGCGGATCGCCAGCCCGATCTCACCGAGGAGCGCAAGGGACCTCCTGTGGCGCAGGCATTCAAGGATGGAGCGCCGGGCCCTGCAGCGATCGGCTTCGCCAAACGCTGCGGTGTGGAACCTTCGGCGCTCGACGTTCGTGACACCCCGAAGGGGCCCTGCGTGTTCGCCACGGTGACAACGGTGGGACAGGACAGTGCGGCTTTGTTGCAGCAGCTGATTCCCACCTGGATCACCGGGCTTCAGGGACGACGTTTCATGCGCTGGGGCAGCGGATCTCAGCGCTTCAGTCGTCCGATCCGCTGGTTGCTGGCTTTGCAGGGAACCAGCCTGATCCCGGTTGAGATTCCCGGTGCTGATCCTCCGGTCCGCAGCGACCGCTATTCCCGCGGGCACCGCCTGCATGGGGATGCACCTCTGCGTATTGACGATGCCGAGGCCTATGGCGACTGTCTTGAATCGGCAGGCGTTCTGGTGAATCGCGCCTTGCGGGCGGACACCATTCGTGATGCCCTCAACGCTGCCGCTGATGACCTGGGTGGATCGCTGAATTGTCCGGAGGCGCTGTTTGAAGAGCTGGTGGATCTGGTGGAGTCGCCCCAGGTGCTGCGTGGCCGGATCATCGAGCGTTTTCTGGCGCTGCCGCCGGAGGTGATCAGCACGGTGATGCAGGCCCATCAGCGTTATGTGCCGCTGCAGGTCCCTGGCGTGGAGCCGGATCCGCTTCAGCTCGACGCCAAAGGTGTTCTCCAGCCTGATTTCCTGCTGGTGGGCAACGGCCTCGAGGCGGCCGCTGAGGTGATCACCCGCGGCAACCAGCGTGTGCTGGCAGCCCGGCTGGCCGACGCGGAATTCTTCCTGGCCGTCGACCGTCGTCAAAGCAGTGCGAGCCGGCGTGAGGCGCTTGATCGGGTCACGTTCGCGGAGGGTCTCGGCAGCCTTCGGGACCGCTGCGATCGGATTGAACGCATTGCCCAACAGCTGGTGAGCCAGCTGTTTCTGGAGCAGGACCAGGCGTCGGCAGCGATCGAGGCGGCCCACCTGTGCAAGCACGATCTGGTCACCCAGATGGTGGGTGAGTTCCCAGAGCTGCAGGGTTTGATGGGCGGTAAGTACCTGTTGCAGGAAGGTGCATCCAGAACGGTGGCCCTGGCAGTGGTGGAGCATTACCTGCCCCGGGGTGCCGGCGATCAGTTGCCATCGAGCGATGCCGGCGCCGTTGTGGCCCTCGCTGAACGGCTGGAATTGCTGCTGAGCATCTTTGCCAAGGGGGAGCGACCCAGTGGATCGTCCGATCCCTACGCCCTCCGCCGGGCTGGAAACGGAGTTCTGCTGATCATCTGGGACCGGGGCTGGCGCCTGGACCTGCGCACGTTCCTGACCACCGCCGCGGCGGAGTGGGCAGGGTTGTTCCCGGCCTTTGCTGTTGTTTCCTCCGAGTTGGAGTTGGATCTGGCCCAGTTGTTGCGGCAGCGGATCGTCTCCCAGCTGGAGGAGGACGGTCATGACCCGGACCTGGTGCAGGCGGTTGCTGGCGAGGCTGTGGCGATCGAGCGCCTGCTCGCCGATCCCCTGGATGTGCAGGACCGGATTCGATTGTTGAAATCGTTGCGCCAGCAGAAGACGTTGCCGGCCCTGTTGGCGGTGGTGCAACGGGCTGCGCGGTTAGCAGAAAAGGGCGCTCTCGCCGAGGACGTGTTGAGTGTGTCCGATGTGGTGGACAGCACGCTGTTCGCGTCGGGCAGTGAAGCGGAGATGTTCAGGGTTCTGCGTGAGCTTGAACCGCTGGCCACGGGGCGTTGTTATGAAAACCTCGCCAATTCCCTCGTGNAGGCAACACCGGCATTGGAAGCCTTNTTCGATGGCGANGACAGCGTGATGGTGATGGCCGACGATGCCGCATTGCGGACCAATCGCCTCAACCTTCTGAGCGTTCTGCGCAATCAGGCCACGGTGCTNGCGAGGTTTGACCTGATNCAANGNTGAGCAATCCGGCCAGCNACGNCNCGNGGCCTTGCTGAGTCNTCTGTNGATGNAGGCAGCCTGACGNATTGTTGACTCGTTCCTAGGTTNCGTTCGTCACGAACAAACCATGGCCGATCCCNCNAGCACCAATCAGCCCAATTCCCAGCAGCCTGTTGTGATCAAACAGGGCGGGAATGGNCTGGGNCTTGTNNTAGCTGCNGTGATCGTTGCTGGCGCAGCGATNTACGCGATCAACGTCTGGTCCACCACCAAGAAGGAAACCGCTCCGGGCCGNAACCTGGAGCAGGGGATCGAGCGGATCAAGGAAGCTGCCGGAAAAGCGATCGAAAAGAGGCAGTGATCGCCAGTCTNTGAGTCGTCGCCGGCGTCAGCTGACGCCGGCTTTCTCCTGCTGTTTGGCCTTGGCCTTCACAGCCTGTGAGGCCTCCTCCGCCAGGAAGTCACCATCGGAACGTCCCACGGCCGAAGGCACCGGGGTGTAGTTCGAGGGCGCCAGGGCTTCACCGCGGAGCAGACTGCCGAGGGTNCGCAGNGTGAGCTTGATCTGCTGCCAGGGGTTCATCAGAACCACTCGCTTGTACAGATAGCTGTCGAACGTCAGCCTCTGCACGTCCTTGTCGTCGCACATCTCGACGAAGGCCTCACGGGCTGCATCGTTGCGATAGAAAATCCGCTGCAGGATGTCGAGCACGGCGTAGGTGGCGCCGTACTTGCGATCCCATCGCTTCAGGTACGTCGACTTGATCTGTTGTTCGGTGGGAACCACCGATCCGTTCTTNGAGATCTCAACGATGGCCTCGGCGCACATGCGACCGCTCTTGGCCGCAAAGTAGATGCCTTCGCCGGAGCTCTTGGTCACGTAGCCGGCAGCATCACCCACCAAGGCCATCCGTCCCACCACACGGCGTGGACGGGGATGCTCCGGAATCGGGTGGGCTTCAACCTTGATCACTTCGCCTTTNAACAGGCGTTTGTTGGCCCGCTCACGAATTCCTTTCTGCAGCCCCTTGATCAGACTCTGGTTCTGCTGCATGGTGCCGGTGCCCACGGCCACATGGTCGTATTTGGGAAACACCCAGGCGTAGAAATCGGGNGAGACGTCGGTGCCGACGTACATCTCNGCCAGATCTTCGTAGTAGGTCATCTCCTCNGGNGGAAGCTTGATGCGTTCCTGGAAGGCGATGGCCACGTTGTAGTCGCCGGCATCCATGGCTTTGGCGACGCGGGAGTTGGCNCCGTCNGCGCCGATGATCAGATCCACCTCAAGGGTCTTCTGTTCACCGGTGGGGCCGCCACCGCTGTAGTCGGCGTAATGCAGGGTGTANGGGCCCTGGCGTTTGGCACCCGTGTCGATCTTCTGCACCAGACCGTTCACCAGGGTGGTGCCCAGNTCTGCGGCACGGTTGCGCAGGAAGGCGTCGAAAACCTCCCGTCGGCACATGCCGATGAAGGCATTGTCGTCGTAACCCAATGGGTCNAGACGGATGTCCACCTCCCGGTTGGANGGGGAAATCATCTTCATGTTGCGGACCTTGCGGTCGATGATCTCGTCCGGGAGATCGAATTCCTCGACCATGCAGAGGGGAATGGCCCCACCGCAGGGTTTGGCGTTGTCGAGCTTGCGTTCGAACAGCCAGGTCTCAATTCCAGNCTTGGCCAGGATTTCCGCGGCGCAGGAACCNCTTGGTCCTCCGCCGACAACCGCAACACGCAGCATCTCAGCTCAACTCCGCTGGATTGTTTTTTGAAGCTACCACTCNAGAGATAGGGAATGTGGGGNGCACTGGCACCCGCCCTTACGATCGAAACAACACGCATCTGCGCTGTGGTTCGGGCTTCCTCCGCGCGACGCCCCTTGAGCGAGGACATTCCTGTCGCCCGCAGGGCTGCACCGCAGAAGCGACGCTCCGGCCTGAACGNGCTTGCTCTGCTGCTCGCCTGTCTGGGCGTGATGGCGGCGGGCACTGCAGCTGTGCTGCTGGGNCCTGGGNTTCTGGCTCGGTTGGAGCCCCAGGCTCAGGCGCCACTCGAGATCGAAGGGTTCCGCGAACGGCCGGATGAGGANGGCCGTCTGTTGGGGCACTTCCCTTANCAAGAAGTTCCTCCCGAACAGAGGATCACCTTCGAGCCCGGTATCGAGCTGCAGATCGATGCCGCTGAATCCCTCAACGCGATGATCCAGGCAGCCCTGGCCGATGGGATCGACCTGCGGCTGCTCAGCGGTTACCGCTCCCTAAATCTTCAGGAATCAATCTTTTTTGATGTGGCTTCCGAGCGGAATCAAACCGCTGAGGAACGCGCCCAGGTCTCCGCTCCCCCGGGGTATTCGGAGCACAGCACCGGCTATGCGATCGATCTGGGTGATGGGTACGCACCTGAGACCAACCTTTCGCAGTCCTTCGAGCAAACCCGAGCCTTTCGCTGGCTTCAGGACCACGCAGCCCGCTACCACTTTGTGCTCTCGTTTCCCCTGGGCAACCAACAGGGTGTGATGTACGAGCCGTGGCACTGGCGTTTCGAAGGCACGGCCGACGCGCTGAGGAAATTTGAGGCGGCCCGTCGTTTCACCCGTCGCAGCTCTTGAGCGTTCCCGAACTGCTCGCACCAGCCGGTGACTGGGCTGCGCTCAAGGCGGCCGTGGCCAGTGGTGCCGATGCGGTGTATTTCGGTGTGGATGCGTTCAATGCGCGCCAGCGGGCCGAGAACTTCCGCATCGCGGAGCTGCCGGAGCTGATGCATTGGCTGCACGAGCGCCAGGTGCGGGGTTTCCTCGCCTTCAACGTGTTGGTGTTCAGCGACGAACTCGACCGTGCCGCTGCCTTGCTGCTGGCTGCGGATCGGGCTGGGGTGGACGCCGTGATCGTTCAGGACGTGGGTCTCTGCCGACTGGCGCGCAGCTTGGTGCCTGATCTGGCGCTGCATGGATCCACGCAGATGTCGATCACCAGTGCTGCCGGCGTGGCCCAGGCGGCGGCGTTGGGTTGTGAACGGGTGGTCCTGGCCCGCGAGCTGGCCCTGACGGATCTGGAACGTCTGCAGCAGCAGCTGGTGCAGCGCCATCTGGCGATGCCGCTGGAGGTGTTTGTGCATGGTGCCCTGTGCGTGGCNTATTCCGGGCAGTGCCTCACCAGTGAATCCCTGGGGCAGCGCAGTGCCAACCGCGGTGAATGCGCTCAGGCCTGCCGGCTGCCCTATGAGCTGGTGGTGGATGGGGTGCCCCGCAACCTGGGCGATCAGCGCTATCTGCTCTCTCCCCAGGATCTGTCGGCCTGGCAGCTGTTGCCTGAACTGCAGCGGATCGGGATCGCGAGTCTCAAGATCGAGGGTCGGCTGAAGGATGCGACTTACGTGGCGGCCGTCACCGATGCCTACCGCGCCGGTCTTGATCGCAACACGGCCCCTGGGGATGCACCTCAGCGCCAGCTGGAGCTGGCCTTCTCCCGCGGACTCTCCAGTGGCTGGCTCAAAGGGGTCAACCACCGTGAGCTGGTGCATGGCCGTTGGAGCAAGAAGCGCGGCCCCCTGATCGGTGCCTTGCTTCAGGTGGAGCGCAAGGGCTGGTTGGAGATCCGCTGCCGTGAGCCTCTGCATGCCGGCCAGGGGCTNGTGCTGGAGCGCCTCTCCGCCAATCCACTCCAGCCTCCCCAGGAGGTCGGTGGCCGGGTGATGGCGGTGGAACGGCTGACCAGCGACCGTGTGCGCCTGCAGTTGGGCCCGGGCCGGATCGACACAAGTGATCTTCCNGTGGGAGCGTCGGTGTGGCTGACCAGTGATCCGGCCTGGGAGCGTCAGTGGACGCGTGCTGCCCAGCGACCAACGGAAGCAAAGCCGCGCGGCCTGGGCCTGGCGGTTCGTGGTCGGGTTGGNGAACCGCTTCAGGTTGAGATCCTCGGGGGGGAAATCGCTGTCTGCAGCGCCATGCCGCTTGTTGCGGCCCAGCAACGGCCGCTGGACCGGACCCGNCTGGAGGAGCAGCTGGGACGTCTGGGCGGCAGCGGCTGGGTTCTGGAGCAGNTGCAGGTGGATCTTGAGGGAGACCTGTTCCTGCCGGTGGCTGAGCTGAATCGGTTGCGCCGTGCCCTGCTGGAGCGTCTGGAGCCATCAAGTGGCGAGCCAACGAGCGGCCAGCCCTTCACCAGCCAGCTGTCACCTCCTGCCTCCGCTGGGATTCAAACGGTGTTGCAGCATCTGCTGCCCTTGCACAGCGAGGCCCCTGGCACCGTCGANCCCGCTGTTGTTCCGGCACTCACCGTGCTCGNGCGCAGTCTTGAGCAGCTGCAGGCGCTGCTCNAGCTCANCGATGTTCCGATTCGTTCGGTGGTGGCGGATCTGGAGCAGCCCCGCCAGTTGCGCGAGGCGGTGGCTCTGGGCCGTGGCCACTGGCCGGACGGTCTCTGGCTGGCGGGGGCCCGGATCACCCGCCCCAACGAACTCTGGAGCCTGGAGCCCTTGATACGCGCTCGTCCTGACGGCTATCTGGTGCGCAATGCCGATCAATTGGAGGCGTTGACGCCACTGGCACCCTGCATCGGTGACTTCTCCCTCAACACAGCCAATCCATTGACGTTGGAGTGGTACCGCCAGCACTGGGGTCTGAAACGTCTCACCGCCAGCTACGACCTCAATCTGCAGCAGCTGCTGGACCTTTCAGCGGCCGTCCAGCCGGACGCCCTTGAAGTGACCTTGCATCAACACATGCCTTTGTTCCACATGGACCACTGTGTGTTCTGCGCTTTTCTTTCGGAGGGCCACGATCACACCGATTGCGGCCGCCCCTGTGAGACCCATCAGGTGACGCTGCGCGATCGCAGTGGGGTTGAGCATCCCCTCCGGGCCGATCTCGGCTGCCGCAACACCCTGTTCAATGGCACGGCCCAGACCGGTGTGGAAGGTCTGCCAGCCCTGTTGGACGCTGGTGTGCGGCACCTGCGGATCGAACTCCTGGATGAAGACGCAGCTTCGACGCAACGCAGGGTTCGTCTGTATGCCGACGCCCTTGCGGGCCGACTGGCTTCGCGCGAGGTTTGGAGGCAGGAGCGCATCCACCACCAACTCGGGGTCACCCGTGGCAACCTGCTGGTGAAGGGTCCGGAACGAACCAGTCAAATCTCACGTTGAGATAACCTTTCGCCCTGCGCCTTTGGGCGTTCTTCACAATTTCTAACGGTCAACCCGCATGAGCGCCCCGCACAAGGCGATTCGCAACATCGCGATCATCGCCCACGTTGACCATGGCAAAACGACCCTGGTTGACGCTCTGCTGGCGCAATCGGGCATCTTCCGCGACAACGAAGCGGTGCCCACCTGCGTGATGGATTCCAATGATCTGGAGCGTGAGCGCGGGATCACGATCCTGTCCAAGAACACCGCCGTCACCTACAACGACACCCGCATCAACATCGTTGATACCCCTGGTCACGCCGATTTCGGTGGTGAGGTGGAACGGGTGCTCGGGATGGTGGATGGCTGTCTGCTGATCGTGGACGCCAACGAGGGGCCGATGCCCCAGACCCGTTTCGTGCTGAAGAAAGCCCTGGAGCAGGGCCTGCGTCCGATCGTGTTCGTCAACAAGATCGACCGTGCCCGTGTCGATCCAGAGACCGCTGTGGACAAGGTTCTGGACCTGTTCATCGAGCTGGGGGCCGACGACGACCAGTGCGATTTCCCATATCTGTTCGGCAGCGGCCTGGGCGGCTTTGCCAAGCCGGACATGGCCACGGACAGCGACAACATGCGGCCGCTGTTCGATGCGATTCTTCGCCATGTCCCACCCCCGGTTGGCGACTCCACGAAGCCCCTGCAGCTTCAGATCACCACGCTGGACTACTCCGATTTTCTGGGTCGGATCATCATCGGCCGCGTTCACAACGGTGTGATCCGCCAGGGCCAGAACGCCTCGTTGATCAAAGACGACGGCAACGTCAAGCGAGGGCGGATCAGCAAGCTGCTCGGTTTCGAAGGTCTTCAGCGGGTGGAAATCGCGGAAGCCTCNGCCGGTGATCTTGTGGCTGTGGCCGGTTTCGACGATGTGAACATCGGCGAAACCATCGCCTGCCCNGATGAACCCACGGCATTGCCGCTGATCAAGGTGGATGAACCCACCCTGCAGATGACGTTCGTCGTCAACGATTCCCCCTTCGCCGGCAAGGAAGGCAAGTTCGTCACCAGCCGTCAGGTCCGCGACCGTCTGCAGNGGGAGCTGCTGACCAATGTGGCCCTGCGGGTGGAAGACACCGATTCACCGGACCGTTTCGCCGTCAGNGGCCGTGGCGAACTGCACCTCGGCATCCTGATCGAAACCATGCGCCGTGAGGGGTATGAGTTCCAGGTGTCTCAGCCGCAGGTGATTTTCCGCACCATCGATGGCACCCCCTGTGAACCGGTGGAAACGCTGGTGATGGACGTCCCTGAGGAAGCTGTGGGCGGTTGCATCGAGAAGCTGGGCACCCGNAAGGGTGAAATGCAGAACATGGAGACCGGCCAGGACGGACGCACCCAGCTCGAGTTCATCGTTCCCTCCCGCGGCCTGATCGGGTTCCGGGGCGAATTCATCCGNGCCACCCGAGGCGAAGGAATCATGAGCCATTCCTTCTTCGAATANCGGCCGATGTTGGGCGACTTCGACACCCGTCGGAATGGGGTGTTGATTGCCTTTGAAGAGGGAACCGCCACGTTCTACGCGCTNAAGAACGCTGAAGATCGCGGTCAGTTCTTCATCTCTCCCGGCA
Organism: Cyanobacteria bacterium TMED177; assembly: GCA_002170825.1. Lineage (GTDB taxonomy): Bacteria > Cyanobacteriota > Cyanobacteriia > PCC-6307 > Cyanobiaceae > Parasynechococcus. The sequence goes on along the minus strand of NHIA01000059.1, from coordinate 6,157 downwards.
CCAAGGTGTACAAGGGCATGATCATCGGGGAGAACAACCGTCCGCAGGATCTGGAGATCAATGTGTGCAAGGCGAAGCAGCTCACCAACATGCGTTCGGCTGGTGCTGAAGAACTCGACACGCTTCAGGCTCCCGTCCAGATGACCCTCGAACGCGCCCTGGAGTACATCGGTCCCGGCGAGATGCTGGAGGTCACGCCCGAATCGATCCGTCTGCGCAAGCTGCCCGCCAAGAAGATGGCCAAGCGCTGATGGTNGAGGCGGACCCCCGCTTCACCTCAGCGATTGAGCTGTTCAACACCGGTGAGTGGTACGCCGCTCACGATGTGTTCGAGGAGCTCTGGCATGAGACGGCAGACCCGGAGCGGCGCAGCCTGCAGGGAATCCTGCAGGTGGCTGTGGCGCAGCTGCATCTGCAACGCGGCAACCGCCGTGGGGCCACCATCCTCTTCGGTGAGGCGCTGGGCCGTCTTCAACGTCCTGGCACCCCCGACCTCGGACTCGATCTGATTGGTCTCTGCTCCAGTGTTCGTGATCGATTGACCTGTCTTCAGCAGGAGGGGGATCCCGAGTCGTGCACTGTCCCAGTTCTGACTGTTTGCCCCTGAACCGCCGGTAGTGTCCCTGCATCCCCCCCGTCAATGTGTGGTCCGCGCTGCGTTGGTTCGACTGCCAGCTGTCCTGATGATGGTTCCGGCGCTGCTGACGACGCTTGGGGTTACTGCCTTCGCTGAGGAGTCTCAGCCTGCCGGTGAATTGATCACCATTGAGTCCGATCAGCAGGCCGCTGACAACACCACAGGGGTGGTCACCGCCAGCGGAAATGTTCGGCTGGTCCATGCCGATCGCGGCGTGGTGGCCACAGGCCGCCAGGCCCAGTACTTCACCAAGGAGGACCGGATCGTGCTCAGTGGAGATGTGGATGTGGTGCAGGAAGATGGCAATGCACTCCGCGCCGATCGGGTTGTGTACTGGCTTGGCGAAGACCGGGTTCAGGCCACGCCCCTTGCGGGTGAGCAGGTGTTCAGCCGGTGGTTGCTGAAGAACCAGGAGACACCCTCTGCCAATCCATGAGCCTGTCTCTCAAGAGTGTCTCGATCAGTCTGGGTGGCCGCCTTCTGGTCAAGAACGTCAGTCTTGATCTTGCCCCCGGGGAAGTGGTCGGCCTGCTGGGCCCCAATGGTGCCGGCAAGACCACCACGTTCAATCTGGTGATTGGTTTGCTGCGTCCCGATGAGGGTGAGGTGACGCTGGACGCCCAGTCGGTCTCGTCCCTGTCGATGCCGAAACGGGCTCGCCTCGGTCTGGGTTATCTGCCCCAGGAACCCAGTGTGTTCCGACAACTCACGGTGAGGCAGAACCTGCAGATTGCATTGGATCAGACCGAGCTCAGCCTGCAGCAGCGCCGGGACCGACGCGATCAGCTGATCGATGAGTTTCACCTCACCGCCTTTGCGGATCGGCGCGGTTTCCAGCTGTCCGGCGGAGAGCGCCGCCGCTGTGAAGTGGCACGGGCCCTTGCCGTCGGCACGGATGGTCCCCGTTATCTGCTGCTGGATGAACCCTTCGCCGGGGTGGACCCGCTGGCGGTGGCCGATCTCCAGGAGCTGATCCAGGGGCTGCGTTCCCGGGGAATGGGAATCCTGGTGACGGACCACAACGTTCGGGAAACCCTGGCGATCACCGATCGGGCCTACATCCTCAATGACGGGTCGATCCTGGCCAGTGGCCCGTCCCAGACCGTTGCTGATGATCCCAAGGTCCGGCGTTACTACCTCGGGGAGGCGTTTCAGCTGTGATGGCGGTCTTGAATCGATGGATCCGCAGGATCCCCCTGCTGGACCGCTGGCTGATCAGCGAGATCACGGCACCGCTGCTGTTTGCCATCGCGGCGTTCACGGTGGTTGGCCTGTCCATCGGCGTGATGTTCGAGCTGGTCCGGCGCCTGGTGGAGGACGGCCTGCCGGCCTGGATCGCGCTTCAGGTGATGGTGCTCAGCCTGCCGCGGTTCCTGGTGCTGTCGTTTCCGATGGCCACCCTGTTTGCCACGTTGCTGGCCTACAGCAAGCTCACCGCCAACAGCGAACTCACGGCCTTGCGAAGTGTCGGCGTCAGCACGCTTCGTCTCGTGGTGCCGGCCCTGGTTCTGTCGGTTGGCCTGACCGGGATGACCTTGCTGTTCAACGATGTGATCGTTCCGCATGCCAACACCCAGGCGGAGGTGATCCTGCAGAAAGCACTCGGCAGGGCGCTGGCCACCGAAAAAGGCAAGGACATCATTTACTCACGCTTTGGCCGGGTGAGTGAACCGGACTCGAGTCGCAGTGGCCGAGGCCTGAAGCAACTGTTCTATTCCAGGCGTTTCGACAAAGGAGAGATGTTGGATGTGACGGTGCTTGATTTCTCCCGCGTTGGTTTTCGTCAGATGCTGGTGGCGGAGCGGGCGTTGTGGAACGAACAGGAGGCGAAGTGGGAGTTCCTGAAGGGGCAGATCCTCACGTTGAACACCAACGGCAGCACCACCCGGGTGGACTTTGATCGCTATTTGTATCCATTGAGTTCAGGCCCGCTGAAGGTGGCCCAACTGCCGGATGATGCCAACAACATGACGATCGCCCAGGCCATTCAGGCCCAGCGCATCGAAGCCGAGGCCGGAAACGTCAAGGATGCCCGCAAACTTCAGGTGCGCATTCAGGAGAAGTTCACCTTCCCGATGGCCTGTGTGGTTTTTGGTCTGATCGGCAGCAGCCTGGGTTCGCGGCCTGGCTCCAGAACAAGCCGCAGCCAGGGGTTTGGCATCAGCATTCTGTTGATTCTTGGTTATTACGCCCTGAGCTTCAGCTTCAGTTCGCTCGGGGTGAAAGGGGTGCTTCCGCCGCTGCTGTCCGCCTGGCTGCCCGTGCTCATTTCCCTTGGTGCCGGCGGGGTGTTGCTGCGTCAGGCCAGTCACTGAGCTGCCCCGGCAGAATTGGAACCACAACAGACGTCCGCGGTGCAGTCCCTTCCGTTTGAGCTTGTCACCAGCCTTGGCTTCGGTGCCTTTGTGTTGTTGTTGCTGGCCCTGCCCATGGCCTTCTGGGCCACGGCATCCCAGCGCCGAAACGGTGTGGTGCAGCTGCTGGTGGCTGTCGCCAACCTGCTGCTGACGGCCCAGCTGGTTTTGCGCTGGTGGGAATCCGGCCATTTCCCGATCAGCAACCTGTATGAATCGCTCTGTTTCCTGGCCTGGGCCTGCACCCTCACGCAGCTGTTGGTGGAACGATCCTGGCCATCACCGATCGTCCCGGCTGCGGCAACGCCGATGGGTCTCGGTTGCATCGCCTTCGCCAGCTTTGCGCTTCCGGATCAGCTGCAGAGCTCCGCACCGCTGGTGCCGGCCCTGCGCTCCAGTTGGTTGGTGATGCATGTGAGCGTGATCATGGTGAGTTATGCGGCCCTGCTGGTCGGGTCGCTGCTCTCTTTAGCTGTGCTGCTGACCGATCGGGGTGAGGCCCTGGAACTGCGCAGCAGCTCGATCGGGAGCGGTGGCTTTCGGCAGGCGGCGACGGCGGGCGTGAATGCGCCGCTGCAGCTGCAATCAGTGCAGTTCAGCACGGGTGAGCAGCTGGACAACCTGAGCTACCGCACCATCACCGTTGGATTCCTGATGCTCACCGTGGGCATCGTNAGTGGAGCTGTGTGGGCCAATGAAGCCTGGGGCAGCTACTGGAGCTGGGACCCCAAGGAGACCTGGGCCCTGATCTGCTGGCTGGTGTATGCCGCCTATCTGCACACGCGTCTCAGCCGAGGTTGGCAGGGACGTCGTCCCGCGCTGGTGGCCGTGGTGGGCTTGGTGGTGATTGCCGTCTGCTACATCGGCGTGAACTTGCTGGGCATCGGCCTTCACAGCTATGGCTGGTTCTTCGGCGGCTGATCTTGATCGGTCGCTGCTCTGTTGTTAACGAGCACTGGCGCGGCGATGCATGCCTCGCTAAGCCACCGTTACCGGCCCGTTCACGATCGCCAGACCACGTTCCTGCCGTNGCTGCGGCCGCNCNGCCTATGTGCCAGTGGACGTGCGGCCNTTGGCTNTNGGTCTGTTGTGCACGCTGTTTGTGCTGATCGGTCTGGCTGTGCTCTCGTTGCTGTTCATCTGACGGCAGCGNTGCTGGCCCGGCATGCTCCTGTTGATCATCGGTGTTTTGCTGCGGATGCATGTGTTGCATCGCAGCTGGGTCCGGATAGCTTGNNCNGANATTGNCTTNANCACCGGCATTGGCGGNTNCNCGANGTGTTGTCTAGNGCTTCATCGATCGTCGTTGCATCGATCAGCCTGATCGCCTTGCATCTGGCTCCGGCCGCCAGGGCAGACGTGAGTGTTCGTGGCGATTCCGGACTGAACAGCAAAGTGAATGGAAAGCGCGACGGCTCGTGCAAGGCGGGTGTGTGCCGTATNTCTGGGGGACGCAGGGGCGGGCGACAAAAAAATATTCTGTTTCACCGTTTGAGTGAGCTCGACACTCGCGGAGACAGGATCAAGAAGATCAAGCTGAATGTTGGTGCGCGCAACACCAAATCCGTCATTGTTGGCGTCACCAACCGCAAAGGTTCCTATCTAACGTCACCATTTGTTCTGTCTGGCAAGGCAGATCTGATTCTGCTCTCCCCCGGTGGCGTTCAGGTGAATGGGGCGACGTTCAAAAACATCAACCATCTTTCCTTAGCGGCTACATCCCACTTCAAGATGGGAGACGGTGTGTTTGATGTGTTCAACACGTCTTCTGATCAGCTCAGCTCCCTCTCTCTTCCCGGTCAGACGTCGTTGAGTGAAAGGGCGGATCATTTGTTGATCGATTCGAGTTCCGCTGCACTGGATCATGATCATGACCACAGTGTTCAGGGCTCGATCAAAATCAGCGATCAACTCAGTGTTGACGGTGACCTGCTTGTTGTTGCCAAGCAACCCATCAAGTTGAAACGTGCGCAGCTTGATGTTACTGGTGATCTANACCTTGATTCGCGTCTCCCTGATGNTGTGGACATAGCTGCTAAGGGCGACGTTCCTGAGAAGAAAAAGAGACAGAACATGATTCTGTTAAGCAACGTCGACGCCAATATTGCTGGCGATNTAATCGTTTCATCTGAATCGGGAGTTTCTGATCGTTCCTATGGTGGATTGCGGATCAGACGCTCTGATTTAACNATTGATGATCAATTTACAGCATCAACACAGGCTTCATCTCAATCACGCTTTAATGACAGCCATGGCATTTGGTTGTCNAATTCGGATGTGGATGCAGGATCGATCGACCTGATAGGCAGAGGGGGTAATTCCTCGAGACGGAGAGGCAATCAGGGAATTTATGTTCGCGATTCTGAACTCTACTCAGATCAAGATCTTACATTAAAAGGATTTGGCGGTGATGGACGAATATCGGTTGATGGCGTTGTGCTGCGAGATTCCAGTCTCCAATCTGAGCGTGGTCGACTGATGATCGAAGGACAAGGAGGAAATAATGCTGAGTTTCTTATGGATGGCATTCAACTGTTTGGAGATGTGAGTTTATCGGCTGCTTCAGATGTGTCTCTCCACGGCAAAGCTGGTCACAGTCTTTACCCCGACAGGGGCGCAGGCATATATATTGATGGCAATAATGGCAAAAAAGATGGTGCCTCAATTGACGCCGGTCGGGTTGAGATAGTTGGAATTGGAGCGAGGCTTGATCCTGAGTCGGCTTGGCCTAAAAAAGTGAATAAAAATGAAAGTGTGACGCACACAATAGGTGTTGATGTTGAAAATTTAGATGTGCACGCTACGGGTAATGTCAAAATTAAAGGAAAGGGTGGTTTTGGCAATCAATACCTCGACGGCGTGGCGCTTACAAATGTCACCATTCAATCCGAAGGACGGGTTAAGTTAGAGGGTGTTTCTGGATTTAGCGAAATGATGGACAAGAGTACAGGTGTATATTTTAATAATATCATTCTGAGTGCAAAAAATGCCAGGATTGTTGGTCGTCATCCCTCAGACAAAAGTGCACCTTCCGGAACAAAACTTGATGGAATTTTTATGCAAAATAGCACGATTGTTGTGCAAGATCATTTTGAGGCCTTTGGATACCCTATCAAGGGCGGCAAAGTTAAGAATACTGCAGGTATTTTTGCTAGAGAATCAAATG
>NHIA01000058.1 GCA_002170825.1 Cyanobacteria bacterium TMED177 | reverse complement strand
CTGTGCGCTGGGTGACTGGTGGTGCTGTCTGGACNACCAAGTCCAAGGCTTTNAANAANTTCTTCAAGANNGGTGAAATNACCGACCGCGCNCTGCTGGCCGGCATCAACAACTCCGGTTGGACCGCTGAAGAGATTCAGGAAGGNATGACCAAGACCTACNNGGTCGATGTGGTNGGTGTTNCCCGCTTCCTNTACTCCAAGGATGGNGTGNNNTTCCTGAAGGACCAGACCTCNTCCTACTTCCCCTACTGGCGCAANNAGAAGACCGCTGTNGTCGCTCTGCGCTCCGCCATCATCATGGCTTCNANGAAGGGCAAGCTCTCCNCAGCCGGNATCATGAAGAACCTNCCTGTTGCCTTCCGTCTGAACGACAACGGNTCCTCCGATGGTTCGCAGAACGTCTGCGCTCCTGACAAGGTNTCCGGCGNTCAGGCCACGTCCCTGCTNTCCTGGTACGTGTTCCTNCCCGCTTGTGTTCAGGCCAACTCCGCTCTGCCTGAGCCCGCTGCACCTATGTCCAGCGCTCCTGCTCCCGCTCCTGCCCGTCCCCTCTGGTGATCAGGCCCTGAGCCCGAATCGTCAACCAAGCCCCGGTTCTGCCGGGGCTTTTTTGTTGGCCTGAAGNCGTCCAGTCAGGAGTTGATGCCGTAGTGGCAAGCGCAATCCATCCGCGCCAAGTCCTTCCAGCATTCGGCGAAGCCATTGGTGCGTTTCCGCGTCGATGTCGCGGATCATTCGGCGATAGGCCGAGCCCTCCGCCAGCCATCGGTCGGCCAGAGCCGTGCCGCCTGGCAGCGTCAGCATCTCCTCCCAGTCTTGGACCTGCAGCAGCCAGCCCAGCTGCTCCAGTGGGTCCAGCTCGATTTCCAGCTGTGTCAGCCATTGCTCTTCCGCTTGGACCAGTCGCTCGAGTCCTGGGCTGTTCAAGGCCCCTGCTGGTCCAACGGTTGCAATGCTGATCAGCAACCGCAGCTCAGCACCGTCCTGGGCGCAACGGGTCAAGGCCGTTGCGAGTTGTCCCCAGTCGAGGTTCTGCAGATCGGCTGAACCCAGGCGTCCTCCAATCCGTTCGAAGCGATGGTCGNGAGGTAGATCGGCAAGGTCGTTGAGCAGCTGTGGTTGCAGCTCCGGTTCCAGCAGTTCAATCTGGGCGCCGATGCGACGCCGATCCTCGGCGTCAGGGCAGAGNANGGTGACNCCTCCTTCNGGAACCTGTTGGAGCGGATCGAGTGCCCANAGCAACGAACGGCCGCCCAGCACCAGCACACGATCCTGGCGTCCCCAGGACACATCCTTCCAAAGCCGTTGCCGCAGCTGGTGGAGCCGTTCGCCTTCCTGGCCCAGCTGGCGCTGCATCCAGCGTTCCATCGCTGGGCTNCCAGGCCCACTGCTCAGCAGCAGGGGCTGCTCCGCTGCTAGCTCCGCTGCTAGCTCCGCTGCTGCAGCGAGCTGAGCGGCACGCCGTTCGGCCATCCGTTCGCGTCGTTCCCCTTCCCAACCGAGGCTCCCGGGCTGCCAGAACACCTCCCCCTGCAGGGCTGAAGGCAGGTACTGCTGCTCCACCCAGTGTTCGGCATAGGCATGGGGGTAGCGGTAGCCGACGCCATCGCCGAAGGCGGCACCATCNCGGTTGGCATCACGCAAATGGCTGGGCACGTCCTGCCGGTTGGCATGGCGGACCGTCTTGAGGGCATCGAAGAAGCCGAGCACGCTGTTGCTTTTGTCGGCGCCGGCCAGATAGAGGGCGGCCTGGGCCAGCGGGTAGAGGCCCTCCGGTAATCCGATCCGTTCAAAGGCCGCGGCACAGGCNTCCACCACCACNATGGCCTGGGGATCGGCCAGGCCGATGTCTTCACCAGCGGCAATCAGCATCCGACGAAAGATGAACCGGGGGTTTTCCCCTGCTTCCACCATCCGCGCCAGCCAGAAGAGGGCCGCGTCGGCATCGGATCCCCGCAGGGATTTGATGAATGCACTGATCGTGTCGTAGTGGGCGTCGCCATGTTTGTCGTAGAGCACAGCGCGCTGCTGAATCGACTCCTCGGCAATGGCGAGATCGATCTGAACCGTGCCGTCGGCGTCCGTTTCGGAGCTCTCCACAGCCAGCTCCAGAGCATTGAGCAGNCTGCGGGCATCGCCGCCGGCCACCTGAACCAGATGCTCTGCGGCCTCTGGTGCAATCGCCACNGCGCGCNGCCCATAGCCCCGTTCCGGATCGGCCAGAGCCCGTNGCAGCAGGTTATGGAGGTCCTGCGGTTCAAGTGGAAGCAGCCGGAACAGGCGGGAACGGCTGACCAGGGCCTTGTTCACTTCGAAGTAAGGGTTTTCCGTGGTGGCCCCGATCAAGGTCACCGTTCCGTTCTCCACCCAGGGCAGTAAGGCGTCCTGCTGAGCACTGTTGAACCGNTGCACCTCGTCGATGAACAGGATGGTGCGNAGGGCATGGCGTTCCAGCCGTTGGCGGGCGGCATCCACCGACTCGCGCAGATCCTTCACGCCGGCCAGCACGGCATTGAGGCTGCTGAAGTGGGCGCGTGTGTGATTGGCGATGATTCGCGCCAGGGTGGTTTTGCCGACGCCGGGCGGCCCATGCAGGATCAGGTTGCCGACGCGATCGGCCTTGATTGCCCGTCGCAGCAGGCGTCCATTCGCCAGGATCCCGCTTTGGCCCTCAAATTCCTCCAGGGTCTGCGGGCGCATGCGGTCGGCCAGCGGAGCCAGTCGCCGTCGTTGCTGTTCTCCTTGAAAGGCGAAAAGGTCCTGGCCCACAGTTCGGGATCGAAGGTCCCAATAGAACACTTCTCGTTGGGATACTGCAGCGCCGTGACTTTCGGCACATAATCCCGCTATTGGCTGAAACTCTGTGCGTCATCCGCAGCGACTGCTTCTNTCCCTCGCCGCNCTGATCACGNTCAGTNCCTGCAAGGGAGAAGAACCCGCGCAGCCGCCACCGCCGAAAGTGCAGGCAGCAACAGCCACCCAAGCCGAGTTCACAGANGGCGTCGACACCGTCAGCACCTTGGAGGCCACCAACCGGGTTGAGTTGGCTGCTCAAGCGTCCGGCCGCATTCTCGAGTTGAAAATTCGCCAGGGTGATCTGGTTCAGCCAGGTCAGNTGCTGATGGTGCTGGATCAGGCACAGCAACAGGCCAGGCTGGCTGAGGACAAGGCCAAGGCGGAAACGGCCAAGAGCAATTTCGATCGATACACTTACCTTGCCAAGACAGGCGCGGCGTCCCAGCAGGAGCTCGATCGCTATCGCACGCAGTACATCGCTGCGGTTGAGAAGGTCAAATCAACCGAAGCCACGCTGAGTTACAACAACCTGCGTTCGCCGTCCTCCGGCATGGTGGCCGACGTCACCGTGAANGTCGGTGATGTGATCCAGCAGGGCACTCCCTTCACCAGCCTTGTTCAGAACGACCGGCTCGAGGCCAGGGTTGANGTGCCTGCTGTGTTTTNGAATCGTCTGGCGCTCGGACAGCCGGTGCTGTTGAGCGCTCCTGGTANCGACACCGTGATCAACACCGGCAAGGTGGACGCGATTAACCCTCAGATCAATCCCAAGACCCAGGGCTTGCTGGTGAAGGCGGTGTTCGACAACCCGGACGGCAANCTCCTGAATGGTCAGCGCCTCCGCACCCGCGTGCTGATCAAGGCGAAACAAGAGCTGTCCGTTCCCTTCGCAGCAGTGACCCAGACCTCGGGCCAGAGTTTCGTGTTCCGTCTTGGCAGCTTCGAGGAGCTCAAGGCCAACCCTGGCAAGGCCGAGATCGACAAACTCTCNAAAGCCATGGAGGCCGGCAAATTGCCGACCAGCACCCAGTTTGCGATTCAGACCCCGGTGAAGCTGGGTGAACTGGAGAATGACCTTTTCCCGATCACTGAGGGNCTGAAGCCCAACGCGAAGGTGGCCACCACTAATTTGCTCAACCTCAAGCACGGCATGCCCGTTCAGATTNTGTCCAAGGACGCCGGCACCTCGGCGACTCCAGCTCAAGCGAAGTGAGGTTGATCGATGTCTGCTTCCAATAATTTCATCACCAGACCGGTTCTCAGCACGGTCTGCAGTCTGTTGATCGTGATTGTCGGGCTGATTGCCATTCCGATTCTTCCGATTGAAAACCTTCCGGATATCGCACCGCCCACGGTGAAGGTTCAAGCCACCTACGTAGGAGCTGATGCCGTCTCTGTTGAGCAGGGTGTCACCTCTGTTCTTGAGCAGCAGATCAATGGCGTGGAAGAGATGGATTACATCACCTCCAACAGTTCTGCCGATGGCGTGAGCTCGATCAGTGTGTCGTTTAACAGCGGCACTGACGCCAATATCAACCAGGTGAATGTTCAGAACCGGGTGTCTCTGGCTGAACCTCAGCTGCCTGAGGAAGTGCGTAAATCAGGGGTCACGGTCAACAAGTCGTCGACCTCTGCACTTTTGGTTTACAACTTTATCAACAAAGATCCCTCTCAGATTGAGTACAGCGTTGAAACGATCAGTGGTTATCTTGACAAGAATCTGACGGATAACATCAAGCGGGTTCAAGGTGTTGGTGATGTTGTCTACTTTGGCAACAGAAAGATTGCCTTCCGCCTGTGGTTGGATCCTGAAAAATTAGCTGCCAATGGCATTACATCCAATGATGTTGTATCCCAGTTACGTAGCCAGAACCGCCTTGTTCCTGCTGGAAAGATAGGTGGCGCACCAGCTCCTAAAGGCCAGGAATTCACCTTCACGGTTCAGCTTCAGGGGCGTCTGACGACAGAGAAGGAATTCGAAGACATTATTCTCAAAACCACGGACGATGGCGGCCTGGTTCGTCTCCGAGATGTCGGCCGCGTCAGTCTTGGCGGTGAGGTATACGGCATTGATGCCATCGACCTGAGAGGAAACCCTGCCGTCGGTGTGGCGATTTACCAGCTCACCGGTAGTAACGCCATCGTTGTTTCCGATGGTGTGAAAGAGGTGATCAGCGATTTCGAGAAGACGCTGCCGGTCGGTCTTGAAGTCGAAAATATCTTTGATGTTACGGACTTCATCAATCAGTCGATCAAGGGTGTGACCAATTCCCTGCGGGATGCCGTGATCCTGGTGGTGCTCATTCTCTTCCTGTTCCTGCAGAACTGGAAGGCCACTCTGGTGCCTGCGATTGCCATTCCCGTTGCGTTGATCGGCACCTTCGGGTTGGTGCTGGCCTTCGGATTCTCGCTGAACCAGCTCACCTTGTTTGGCCTAGTGTTGGCCACTGGTCTCGTTGTCGACGATGCCATCACCGTGGTGGAGGACACCTCGGCTAAGAAAGCGGAGGGATTGACGGCAGTTCAGGCGGCCATGGAAACCATGGACGAGCTGTTCAGCGCCGTGATCGCCACCTCCCTGGTGAAGATGGCGGTGTTTATTCCTGTTTTGTTCTTCCCGGGGGCAACAGGAACGATCTACAAGCAATTTGCTGCAACGATTCTCTTCTCAATCGGCATTTCAACGTTCAACGCTCTCACCTTCTCTCCGATGTTGTCGGCATTGCTTCTCTCACGGGAAACGAAGGAGCTGAACCGTAATCAATATGCTGTTGCAGGGGTTTTCCTTGGTTTCATCTATGGACTCCTCAGTGCTGGCGAAGGCGCTGCCGGTGCCCTGGTCCCAACCATCGTGGGTGCCATCGTTGGATTTTTGGCTTCAAAAGTCAGTGGTTTGCCCCTTCGGCTTCCGTTCGCCGTTGGCGGAGCTGTCGTTGGTGTCATCACAGCCGGGATCACCAATGTCATTCCTGTCGTGTTGTTTACGGCAATTGGTCTACTGGTTGGCTTTTTTGTCCCGATTATTTTTACGTCTTTCAACAGCTTTTACGGCGGTTTTGAGAAGCGCTATTCCAGCATTCTTGATCTTGCATTGAAAGCGCGTCCTGTCGTCATGGCGATTCTTGCTGTTGGAATTCTGCTGACAGGATTTGCTTTCACGAGAGTACCCGGCGGATTTGTTCCGATTGAAGACCAAGGCTTCTCTGTTGGCTTCGTTCAGGCTCCAGAGGGTGTCTCCAACGAAAAAACCATTGAAATCAATAAAAAAGTTGCTGAGGTCCTCCGGTCGGAACCTGATGTAGCGTCTGCTGCTTTGTTCAGTGGAGCCAGTCTTGATGGAAATGCTCCGAATAAAGGTCTGTTCTTTTTTGGAACCAANCACTGGGATGAACGTCCAGGAATGGATAACTGGATTGTTGCGAACTTCAAGAAACTGTTTCGTCAGGAGCCGGTAACTGTTGATCACTCCCTCTCGGCGATTGTTCAGAGGCTCAATCAGAAATTCGCCACTCAAATCGATGGTGGTCGCGTGATTGTTGTGGAGCCTCCCTCCATTCCTGGTTATGGAACGGGTGCAGGCTTTGAATTCCAGCTTCTCGATCGCAGCAGTGGTGCATATTCCCTCAATGAGTTCTTTGGCTCTGCAGGACAAATCATTCAGTCCGCTAATGCCAATGAATTGCTGACTCGGGTTTACACATTGTTTGCGCCTGAGTCTCCCCAATATGAGATCAAGGTTGATCGCGAAACCATGGCATCACTGGGTGTGGACTACGGCAGTGCGATGTCTGCCTTCAGTGTCAACTTCGGTGGTGCCTACGTGAACGACACCTTCCAGGAAGGCAAGGTCAGGCGTGTTTATGTGCAGTCGGATGACATCAACCGGTCCAAGCCTCAGCAGCTCACCTCGACGTATGTGAGCAACAACAAAGGCGAGCAGATCCCTCTGTCTGAGTTCTTNACGATCAAGCCGATCAATGGACCGAGTGTAATCCCGCATTTCAACTTGTTCCGATCGATCAAGGTGGAAGGAAGCCCTGCTCCAGGCCGTAGTTCTGGTCAGGCCATTTCTGCGATGAAACAGACCTTCAACGACGGCAGTTTCCAGGGGCTTGGTTTCGACTGGACAGGAATCTCTCGGGAAGAAGTGAAGGCAGGTTCTCTGGCAGTTGTGATTTTCGCCCTTGGCATCCTGGCGGTGTTCCTGGTGCTCTCCGCTCAATATGAGAGCTACACCGATCCGATCATCATTTTGTTGACGGTGCCGACCGCTCTGTTGGGGGCCCTGGTGTTCCTCGGTGGCGCGGGGCAGGTGCTCAACATCTACGCCCAGGTCGGTCTGGTGATGTTGATCGGCTTGGCGGGAGGCAACGCCATCTTGATTGTCGACCTGGCCAATCAGCAGATGGGCAAAGGCATGGGGGCGATCGATGCCGCTCGTTTTGCAGCGAAGTCGCGACTGCGCCCGATCCTGATGACGTCGATCTCCTCGCTGACGGGCTTCCTTCCCCTGATGCTGGCCACCGGTGCTGGAGCTCAGAGCCAGGCCTCCCTCGGCCTTGTGGTGTTCGGCGGTTTGCTCGTGGCCACGTTCCTGTCCACCCTTGTGGTGCCGGTCTTCTTCGTGGTGATGAAATCCTTGCTGGGCCAGGCGGATGCCAAGCCTCCGGAGGGAGGCGAANCTGGATCCAGTGACGTNCAACCCACGCCCCAGCCCAGCTAATGGATCCAACGCCATCCCGGAATCCCGAGGTCAATCAAACCAAGTCGTTCAGCGGCGCTCGTGTTCTTGTTGCCATTGTCATCGGCAGCGTTCTGGGAGCAGCTGTTGCTTTCTTCATGACCGTNTTGATCAAGAACAGTCCTGCTGAAATCCCTGATCAGCGCACCCGCCTGTTTGTGATCATGATCATTGCGTCCGGTGGNCTGGCAGGTTGCTCAATTGAATCGATGCGTCAACTCCAGGAGGAGACCACCGATGATGTTTANCGNCGCTACAACCCACACCGNGGGCGTCGTGGCTGAGAAATCAACGGGAGCCATCAAAAAACGCCACNCCACGGGTGGCGTTTCTCTGTCCAGACGAAAGTTGTGATCACTTGAAGGTGANCACCTTCAAGTGATCAACCTCAGGTAATCACGGTGGGGCGATCCATGCNTGTGCGGGCCTGGATTTCAGCGAGGGCATTGATGCCGCTGATCATGTCCGCCAATGCAATCTGNGGATCCTGGTTGAGATCACCGCTGCTGGGCACGTAGCTCTCCAAGTACACGCGGATTGTGGCGCCCTTGGTGCCGGTGCCGGAGAGGCGAACAACAACGCGGCTGCCGTCGTCCAGAAGGATCCGCAGTCCTTGGCCTGTCGTTACCGACTGGTCGATCGGGTCGGTGTAGCTGAAGTTGTCGGCGCCGTTGATGCTGCGGCCGGCGAAGGACTGTCCAACCAGTCCGGGCAGCATGCCTTCCAGCCGGTCGTACAGGCCATGGGCGGCGTCACTGGCCACGGCTTCGTAGTCATGGCGAGAGTAGTAGTGGCGTCCGAAGCGGCCCCAGTGGTTCGCCATGATCTCGGCAACACTGGTGCGGCGCTCCGCCAGGATCTGCAACCAGAACAGCACGGCCCAAAGACCATCTTTTTCACGCACATGATTGCTGCCGGTGCCGAAGCTTTCTTCACCGCAGAGGGTGATTTTGCCGGCATCCAGCAGGTTGCCGAAGAACTTCCATCCGGTCGGCGTCTCGAAGCAGGCGATGCCGAGCTCTTTGGCCACCACATCCACGGCTGAGCTGGTGGGCATGGAGCGGGCCACNCCNGCCANNCCNNNGGCATAGGCCGGNNCCACCGTGGCNTTGGCNGTGAGCACNGCCAGGCTGTCGCTGGGNTTCACGAANCAGNGTTGNCCCAGGATCATGTTGCGGTCNCCATCNCCGTCGCAGGCNGCNCCGAANCGGNANNNNTCNCCNTNGAGCAGCAGNTNNGCCAGCTCNTGGGCNTAGGTGAGGTTGGGGTCGGGGTGNCCNCCGCCGAANTCTTCNAGNGGNNNNCCGTTGCGNACGCTGCCGGNNGGNGCGCCGAGNATGTCCTTCCANNAGNCGGGTGGCNTAGGGNCCGGTGACCGCATGCATNGCNTCNAANGCCAGCGGGAANTCNNNGCGGATCAGNTCNCNGATNCGATCGAAGTCGAACAGCTGCTGCATCAGCGCCACGAAGTCGTCGACGCCATCAATCACCTCCACCTGCATCGCCCCGATGCTGTGCTGGCCTGGGGCCTCCAGGCTGATCGCCGCAGCCTCAACGATCGAGTACTGCTCGAGCGTGGTGGTGCAGGTGAACACTGCGTCGGTGAAGGACGCGGGGGTCGGTCCACCGTTGGCTCCATTGACCTTGACGCCGAAATCGCCGTCTGGGCCGCCGGGGTTGTGGCTGGCGGAAAGGATGATCCCGCCAATGGCCTGGCGTTGTCGGATCAGGTTGGACGCAGCCGGGGTGGACAGGATGCCGCCGGTGGTCACAATCACCTTGCTCAGGCCGTGGGCCGCGCCCATGCGCAGGATCAC
>NHIA01000057.1 GCA_002170825.1 Cyanobacteria bacterium TMED177 | reverse complement strand
CAGTCGGGCCCTGGGGCTAAATCGCTCAGGCAGGCCACTGGTGCGTTGACTGATCCAACGGAATTGATTCTGTTCCCTTACGCCGCCACCAGAAGCATCCAGCTCAGCGAAACCTGGCCCCCACCAACTGGCCAGCAGCACCATCACCACCACCAGGGCAAAACCGCGTCCCAAGCGGTTGAGCAAGGACGTGGTGAACAGGACGGCCACCAACGGCACCACCGACGGCAGCACCACCACGAAATAGCGGCTGAACGCCAGCGGCTTCACCAGAGACACAACGAGAACGGCCACCACCATCAACGCGGCAGGGCCAACCGCGCTGCCATCAAGCAAACGCCTGTCCCCCCAGCGCAGCGGTGCCATCCCGCCCCAGCGGCGCAATCCCCAAACCAGCAGCAGCACCAGGGCCAGCTTCGGCAGTGGCCAAAGCCCTAGACCCCGCGCCAGGGTGTCTTCGAACAGAGCAAAATCCGGCGTTCCAATCCAGCTGCCGGACCGTGAACTGAACAGATAATCCGCCGCGTAGCCAATCCAGGCGATGGCCGGCAAAGAGCCCATCAGCGCTGCCATGGCCAGGGTCCAGCGCCGCTGACTGCCGTCCCAGGCCGCGGCCGCCAGCATCAGAAACAACCCATAGAAATGGGTGAGGCCAGCGAGGGCAGCGGCCACCCCGTAGGCAACAGGCCGTTGCGCCCGCCGCCACCACCAGGCCAGGGCGACCAACAGCACAAGCAAGGCATANCTCTTGCCCTCAATGGCAAAACGAACCGGATAGGGGCTGCAGAAGGCCAGAACCATCGACAGCGCCAACACCCGCCGGNGTTGGGGGCCATCNGCCAGGGCCAGGGCCTGCGCGACCATCACGGCACCNCCGGCCAGATAANCCAACCAGGANAGCAACCTCAAGCTGATCGGGGTCTGTCCGACCATCTGCCCCCAACACCAGAGCAGGGCGTAGTAAAGCGGCGGGTGGGTGTCCTNCCTCAGCATCTCCACCATCGCCNGAGGATTGGACTGGAAGCTTTTGCCGACGCTGTACAGCTCATCGCTCCAGAGCGCNGTGGCATCGATCAGAACCAATGCCTTGAGCGCGAAAGCGACCGCAACCATCACGGCGGCTGCAGAGATCCAGTGCAAACGGTTCATCGGCATTGATCAAGCCGTGCACAACGGCGACGGCGCAGCTCCTCTCCAAGGGCAGGCCCCGACGGCCAGCCATCGGCGATCAACTGCCGAGCTGTTTCAGGCGACTGGATCAGGCGCCAGCGCCCCCACCAGCGAAGCAGCTGTTTCCAACACAGGGGTCTCAAACTGACCATCAGGGCGACGGTCTGCGGCGACCATCCCCGTTGTTCAAGGGCCATGGTCCACTCTGCCGGCGAGGCATCGCAAGAAGGTCCCTCTTCGGACAACCAGGCCTGCAGAGGCAACAACTGATTCAACCATTGCTGCTGCTGGCCGGCGATCTGCAGCCGTCGGGCCACAGCAGCAGGATCGGATGCCCCCGCCAGCCAAACGGGCAACAGGGGCAATCCCATCCGCTGGCCCCAATGCAAACGTCGCGTCCGTTCCGGGTCCTCCTGAAGACCAGGATCCAGCAGGGCCATGGCCCGCCAGTCCGCAAGAAGGTTGAGGGCTTCCGGCCAGGGCTCATGCTCCAGCAAACGATCCACTTCCATGCGCAGGCGACTGGCCAGAGCAGGCGGCGCTGTCTCCGGTGCATCTCCGCCATGCCAGGTCCAAGGCCACGCATCAAGCGTGCGCGCCACCTGCTGACGAGCCTCAGGGCTGAGATCCATGCCCAAGCGGGCCCCGTAGCGGGCCGCACGAATCACCCGGGTGGGGTCATCGCTGACGCTGTTCGGATGCAGAAACTCCAGACGATTGGAGGCAAGATCCGCAAGGCCGCCATGGGGATCGAGCAGCTCGCCTGAGGTCAAATCGAGGGCCATGGCATTGATCGTGAAGTCGCGGCGCAGCAGATCCGTCTCCAGAGAGCCCGGCTGCACCAGGGGATTCCAGCCCGGCTCGGGATACAGCTCTTGACGCGCCATGGCCAGATCAAGCGGGACCTCATCGAGATGCAGGGCGACCGTGCCGAAGGCTGCATGGGGCTGAACAGAACGGACCCGTCGCGGCCCGCATCGCTCCAACAGCACCGCCGCCAACTGTTCAACGTCCCCTTCCACCACCCAATCCAAATCAGGAACGCCATTCCAGGGACGGCCATGGCGACGATGCAGCATCAGATCCCGCACCACGCCTCCCACCAAGGCCAGCCTGACCTGACCGCACGAACAAGCTGCATCGCGCAAGGCATCCAGCAGCACGGACGGCACACCGGGCAGGTCCATCGCGTGGCGTGCATGACAATGGGCCGATCATCACGGATTCCGGCGTTGTCTGCTCTCACCCGCTGTCTGCAGGAGGAAGCAGCCGCCATCGCAGCGGCGGCTGAACGGCTCAGCAGCGCAGAGGTTGAAGCCGCGCTGGGCCTGCTGGAACGCTGCGCCGACCGCAAGGCCAAGCTGGTGATCACCGGAGTGGGCAAGAGCGGGATCGTGGCCCGCAAGATCGCCGCCACCTTCTCCTCGATCGGGCTGATGGCCCTGTTCCTGAACCCCACCGATGCCCTCCATGGCGATCTCGGCGTGGTGGCATCGGAGGACGTTTGCCTGCTGCTCTCCAACAGTGGTGAAACAGCCGAGCTGCTGGAGGTGCTGCCACACCTCAAACGGCGCGGCACCGGGCGGATCGCCATCGTCGGTCGGGCTGAATCCTCCCTGGCCCGCGGCAGCGATGTGGTGCTGGTCGCAGGGGTGGATCGGGAGGTCTGCCCGCTGAATCTCGCCCCCACCGCCAGCACGGCGGTGGCGATGGCCATTGGAGATGCCCTCGCAGCGGTTTGGATGGAACGCCGCGGCATTTCACCGGCTGATTTCGCCCTGAACCACCCCGCCGGCTCCCTGGGCAAACAACTCACCCTCACGGCGGCGGATCTGATGGTGCCGGCCAGCCAGCTCCATCCGCTTCAGCTCCAGACAACCCTGCCGGAGGTGATCGGTGGCCTCACCCGCGATGGCATCGGCAGCGGCTGGGTGGAACACCCCGAGCGCCCTGGATCCCTGGTGGGGATCCTCACCGACGGCGATCTGCGACGAGCTCTGCAGGAGCACAGTCCAGACAGCTGGACCACACTGACGGCAGAGGATCTGATGACCAGCGACCCGATCACCGTGGGTGGGGAGGAACTCGTGGTGCATGCCCTGGAACGGATGGAGCGCAACCGCCGCAAGCCGATCTCCGTGCTGCCGGTCGTGGACAGCGACAAGCGGATGATGGGGCTGCTGCGGCTGCACGATCTTGTGCAGGCAGGGCTGGCATGAGCTTGCTGCGCGGGCTGGCCTGGTGGCGGCTGCGCCGGACGTTTCAGCACCTGGAGCTGCTCGTCCTGGATGTGGATGGGGTGCTCACCGATGGTGGGCTCTGGTTTGACGCCGAGGGCCAACTGATCAAACGCTTCGACGTGCGGGACGGCCTCGGCATTCGCCTGCTGCAGCAAGCGGGCATCCAGATCGCTTTTCTCAGCGGTGGCCGTGGCGGTGCCACCGAGGTCCGGGCACGCCAGCTGGGCATCTCGCATTGCCTGGTGGGCATCAAGGACAAGCCAGCTGCCCTGACGGCACTTCAAGCAGAACTGGGGGTGAGCACCGAAGGCACCGCCTTCGTCGGCGACGACCTCAACGATCTGGCGGTGCGTCCACTCGTGAGGCTGCTGCTGGCACCCGCCGATGCCTGTGTCCCTGTCCGCCGCGCTGCTGATCTGGTGATGCAGCACAAGGGAGGGCAGGGTGCCGTTCGCGAGCTGGCAGAAAGAATCCTGCAGGCCAGGGGCCGATGGTCAAGCCTCCGCAGCCGGGGTTGGCGCGATCGCAACGACTAAGCGGAGGCCGCCATCTGGCGGGCCTGCTCCAGCTGCTCGGCGGTGTCCACTGACAAAGAGGTTCCGGCCACGGGGAAGGTGGCAATCGTGTGCCCCGCCTCGATCAGACGCAACTGCTCCAGCCGCTCCAGATCCTCCAGCGGTGACGCCGGCAGCTCATCCCATGCCGCCAACACATCCCCGCGGAACCCGTACATACCCACGTGGCCCCAGTAGGTCGTGTGCCGATGCCAATCAGCAGGATCCACATCGCGCACGTGGGGAATGGCTGAGCGGGAGAAGTAGAGCGCCCGGCCGTCATGGGCCAGCAGGGTCTTCACCACGTTGGGGTTGTGCACGGTGTCCGGCTTGAGCCCATACACCGGTGTCACCACCGCCGGGACAGGNTCCCTGCGCNGGAATTCGGCCACCATNNCNTCGATCACGGCGGGATCGATGAAGGGCTGATCCCCCTGCACATTGACCACGGCGGTCTGCTCGGCCACCGGAGTTGCCCCAGCCCAGGCCAGCTCCATCAACGGGTCAGCCACCGAAGCGATCCNTTCGCTTCCGGAGCTGCAGTCGGGGGAGGTCATCAACACCCGAAAGCCCCACCCTTCCGCCAAATCCTGCAGTTGAGCACTGTCGGTGCACAGCACCACGGCATCGACGTTGGATGCCTGCCGGCATCGCTCCAGCACCCGCTGAATCATCGACTTGCCACCGATGTCCGCNAGAACCTTGTTCGGCAGCCGAGACGACTGAAGACGGGCGGGCACCGCCACCACGGAACGCTGAATCGTCATCAGTCCCATAGCTTCATCGCNTCATCCCTGGCGCTGAACCACTCCGCCGCCAACGGCCCACCCATCGTGCGTTGCTCGCGNAACCAGGGACCACCCAGGGTCCAGTGCAGCATCGGCGAAGCATCCAAAGGCTCAGGTNGAGCCTGCACGTCCACCAGGTGATTCCACCCCCCCTGGATGGCACCGATCTCGTGGTCACCCTCCAGCCAGTGGAACCGGTGCAGCTCCAGCCCCGTGGCCGTGTTCACGTAATCGATGGTGAGCNGGGTGCAGCGGCTGCAGTTGAGCAGCATCAGCGAACTCCAGTTCTTCTTGGGGTACGGGCTCTGCACCTCTCCGAGAAATTTCACCGTCTCACCCGGCACATGCTCGTGCTGCACGCACATCGCTCCGTAGGCGTCATCACGCTGGTCCCAGAGCGCCTTGATATCGGCACGGCAAAGCATGTCGCAATCCATGAACAGCGCCCAGCCCTGATAACCCATCAGGTGGGGAACCAGGAAACGGGTGAAGGAGAAGGCCGTGCTTTGTTTGGGATCCCGTTCTCTGCGGTACAGCCCCTGGGCCTCNAGTTGCGGCGTCACCAGCGGCGTGATCGCCAGCGGCACGCTGCTGTGCTGATACAGGCTGTCGATCAGCACATTGGTGGCGGCCCGTTCCCGTGGGTCGTAGCCGATGAAGATCGGNATCGGCGAGGGAACGGACAACACGGGCCGCGGATGGCTGGCAGGGAGGTTAGGCCGAGGTTCGACTCAGTCCGCCCCGACCACCGGCTCAATCGGCGCCAGACGTGGATCCAGGATCTTGGGCCCCATACCAGCAAACTTCACCGCGATCGAGACCTTCTCGCCGCTGCCAAAGGTGTGGGTGATCTCTCCAAGTCCAAAGCTGGCATGGCTGACCTGATCGCCCACGCTCCAGCTGCGCCCGGGTGCCGGACCGGCCTGACGTCGCCGAACCGCATTGGCGGGCGTTGAAGAGGGCCTGTCCCGATCAACCCGGGTCAACCGTTCCAACCNGCGTTCGCGCCGCAGAGCAGCCCCACCGGTCTGGGGCAGATCGCCCTGCACCAGCGCTTCGGGCAACTCCGAGAGAAACACCGACGGCACCGCCGCCTCACGCATGCCGCCCCAGAGCCTCCGCTCACTGGCATGGGAGAGGAACAAGCGTTCCTTGGCGCGGGTGATGCCGACGTAGCAGAGGCGGCGTTCCTCCTCCAGGGAGGCCGGATCATCCAGGGAGCGATAGCTGGGGAAGAGCCCCTGCTCCAGACCCACCAGGCAGACCACGGGAAATTCGAGACCCTTGCTGCTGTGGAGGGTCATCAGGGTGACCCGATCCGCCGCGGTGTCCTTGCTGTCGGCATCACTCGACAGCGCTGCCGTGGCCAGGAANCCTTCGAGATCCCCCTCCTCATTTTCCTCCTGGTACTGAAGAGCGGCATTGACCAGTTCCTGAAGGTTGCGGCGTCGTTCCTCCGCTTCGTCGGTGCCCTCAGCGATCAGCTCACCCACGTATCCGCTCTTCTCCATCACCTGCTGAATCAGTTCGGACGGCACCACGTCCTGCACCTGACGCCGCAGATCATTCAAAAGCTCGCAGAACTGCAGCAGGCCTCGNGCCGATCGTCCCCCCAGGGAACGCACGGCCTCGGCGTCACTCACCACNTCCCAAAGCGGAANGCCGAGCTGATTGGCCGCATCGGACAACCGCTGAATCGTGGTCTTGCCGATGCCACGCTTGGGCACATTGATCACNCGGAGCAGGCTGACGGTGTCGGCCGGATTCACCAACAGCCTTAGATAGGCCAGAAGGTCCTTGATCTCGCGCCGGTCATAGAAACGCAGACCACCCACCACGATGTAAGGGATGCCCCAGCGCACCAGGGATTCCTCGATCGCGCGTGACTGGGCATTGGTGCGATAGAGCACCGCCATATCCCCCCAGCTNAGCTCGGGATTGGCCGCTTCCATCATCCGAAGCCGGTGCACCACCGCTTCCGCTTCAGCAATTTCGTCATCGCAGCGGGTGAGGGTGATCAGCTCACCTTCTCCTCGGGTGGGCCGCAACACCTTGTCGATGCGTTCGCTGTTGTTGGCAATTAAGGCGTTCGCCGCTTCAAGGATCGTGGCGGTGGAGCGATAGTTCTCCTCCAGCTTCACCATNGTGCGGGTGGCCTCATCGGAGGCACGATCGCCGAAGTCCTCCTGAAACCCCATCAGGATCGTGAAATCGGCTGCCCGGAAGCTGTAGATGCTCTGGTCGGCATCCCCCACCACGAACACCGAGCGGCCACTCCAGTTGTCGTAGGCCTGCGGGTCCTTGCCATCGGTGACCAGCAGCTTGATCAGGTCGTACTGGGTCCGGTTGGTGTCCTGATACTCATCCACAAGGACGTGGGCAAAGCGCCGGTGCCAGTAGCTGCGCACCTGCTCGTTCTGCTGCAGCAACTGCACGGGCAGCAGCAGCAGATCATCGAAATCAAGCGCATTATTCGCCGCCAGCGCCCTGCGGTANCGCCGATACACATCGGCCGTGAGCTTGCCCCGCTGACCCTCGGCATTNGCTTCCAGTTGATCNGGCAGCCATCCCTGATTCTTGGCATTNCTGATCGCCCAACGGGTCTTTTTCGGCTCAAAGCGTTTGGGATCGAGCTGGAGCTCCTGGGTCACGATCTCCTTCACCAGGCTCTGGGCATCGGCCTCGTCGTAGATCGAGAACTGCTTGGTCCAGGTCAGTCCTTCCGAATCCTTGAATTTGTCGATATCGAAGCGGAGCATCCGCGCGAACAGNGCGTGGAAGGTGCCGATCCACAANTNCTTNCGTGACCTCNCGGTANATGCGNGANCGCAACTGCCGTTGGTCAACCGGTGGCAGGGTGCTCCAGGGCTGGCCGTACTGGCTCTGGGCCAGCTTCTGAGCCAGCAGCACCTCCAGCCGTTCCTTCATCTCGCGGGCGGCCTTGTTGGT
>NHIA01000056.1 GCA_002170825.1 Cyanobacteria bacterium TMED177 | reverse complement strand
GCAACAGCGTCGCCTTTGGTGGGCAGAAGGAAAGCGCTGGGTGAATTTGCGGATCACAACACGTGCCTTGAAAACAATTCAGAAAAAAGGGTTAGGTGCCTATGCCAAATCCCTTGGCATTGATTTGGCCCGTCTTTGAATCTGGAATTCAACGTGAAACGGCGGCAATTGCTTCAAAATGGCATCGTGGCTGCCGTTGCAATCACTCTTTTTCCGAGTAGGGGCTGGTCACTCGGGGGTGTTTCGCCAGAGATTGGTAGTTCAGCACCTGACTTTGATCTTCCCGGTACAAATTTGCTAGTACCGCAACAGTCGCGTTGGTCTTTAGCAGACTGGAAGGGACGCTGGCTTGTTCTTTATTTCTACCCTCGAGATTTCACGTCAGGCTGCACCATTGAAGCCCATGGATTTCAAGATTCATTGGCGGATTTTTCAGGTCTCAATTGTGATGTTGCTGCAATCAGTGCCGATTCTGTAGAAGATCATGAATCATTCTGCAGTAGCGAAGATTTAGGCTTCACATTACTCTCTGATCATGACGGTGAAGTGAGTCGAAACTACGGTTCCTGGATGGCACCTTATTCACTGAGACACACCTTTTTGATCGATCCTTCTGGTCTTGTACAAGCACGCTGGACGGGTGTGAGGCCTGTTGGCCACGCAAAAGAAGTGCTTGAAACACTACAGAACTTGCAATCCACTTAAACGATTGACAATTCCGCGATTTTGTTCAATGGTGTAAGAGGTTCTTGAGCGCTTGCTGAACATGACTATAAGTGAAGGGAAAAGTGACTTTATTATTCTTTATCATCGCACCCCATTTGATGAATCCGTCGATGATCAGGGGAATCGACTTTGGAAAGATCAAAAAAGCCCTAATGGAATCATTCCTACATTAAGGAATCTATTTCGTAGTCGAGACAATGGTACGTGGATAGCTTGGCGACAAGTTGAGGATGTCAATAGTCAGGAGGATGAGAGGATTCTCATGAATAATCCATCCAACTTTACTCTCAGACGCATTCCACTCGAACAAAATCAAATCTCAAGCTTTTATCATGTAACATCCAAGGAGTCTGTGTGGCCAATTCTTCATACATTTCCTACTTACTTTGACGTCAATAATACTAANTGGTCAATCTTTGAAGAAGTCAATCAACGGTTTGCCGATGCTGCCTGCTCAGAAGCAGCCCAGGGTGCAACAATATGGATTCACGATTATAATTTATGGCTTGTTTCNGGGTTCATTCGTAAAAAACGACCTGATTTAAAAATAGCATTCTTTCACCATACACCTTTCCCTGGGAACGATGTATTTGCAATTCTCCCATGGAGAAAACAAATTGTTGAAAGTTTGTTGTCTTGNGATGTCGTTGGTTTTCACATACCACGTTACACTGAAAACTTTGCCCGAGCTGCAAGTTGTCTACTTGGAGTNAAAAAAGGGCCAAAGATTGATGTTGCACCAAAATTTCTTAAATTTGGATCAGCTTTAACAGAACCTTCTGAAACACCTTGGCTTGAATACAATNGTCGAAAAGTCAAATTGGTCTCTTCACCAGTAGGAACATCACCGGATGTCATTCAATCCTTGGTCGTGAGAGACGACGTTGCTACTTTAACAAAGCAGATTAACGAAGATACCAAAAAGGGGCGAAAACTAATTCTTTCGGCAAGTCGTGTTGACTATACAAAGGGAAATGAAGAGCTACTACTAGCTTTCGAGCGATTGCTTGAACGACGTGAGGATCTACGAGGCAAAGTTGTTTTGATGTTGGCGTGTGTAGCGGCCGCTTCAGGTATGAAGATCTACGAGGATACCCAGCGCCTTATTGAAGAAACAGCTGGGCGAATCAATGGGCGTTTTAGTTTAATTGATTGGGTTCCAATCCGATTCTCAACAAATCGCATTCCCTATGAAGAAATGGTTGCTTGGTTTTCGATGTCTGATATCTGTTGGATTACACCATTACGCGATGGTCTCAACCTTGTCGCTAAGGAATATGTAGCCGCGCGAAAAGGAAGAGATGGTGTCTTGGTACTGTCAGAATTTACAGGAGCGTCTGTGGTGCTTGATGGAGCAGTACTAACCAATCCCTACTCTCACAAACAAATGGATCAGGCGATTGAATCAGCTCTTGAAATGCCTGAGGATGAGCAAATAATAAGAATCAGCAAAATGGTCTCGGCTGTGGAAGATTTTACAGTTTCAGATTGGGCTAATGAACAAATGCAATCACTCGAAGTAGAATAAAAAAACTCATGATGTTCTCTCGTAGAAAATTTTCATCACTTCTTGTTGGATTGATTTGCCTGGTTGCATTAATAAGCACGACTCCAGCTTTAGTTGCAAGCCAAATTGAAACAATTTCAATTTTGATGCCCGCTCCTTTCGCTGATTCAACAGTCAAACTTGTTGAGAATTTCAACACTCTCTATAAAAATCAAATTCATTTGAATGTCATACGTGGTCCAAGACAAACAGAATCTATGTCAGATCTTGCTATTAGTAGCTTGCTCTTAGGAGATACACCATTTGATGGACTATTGATGGACATCACTTGGCTACCCAAATACGCTCGCGCGGGCTGGCTAGAAGGTCTAGATCCATATTTCGATGAGACTGATATTGCAGACCTTGCTAGTGGTGCAGAAAAAGGGAATGATTTTGAGGGAACTCTTTATCGATGGCCATTAGTAGCTGATATGGGGCTCCTGTTTTGGCGTACTGATTTGATGAACACTCCACCCAAAACTCCTTCAGAGTTAGTATCGATTAGCAATCAGTTGCAAACGCAAGGAAAAGTTCCCTGGGGATACGTTTGGCAAGGTCGACAATATGAGGGTTTGAGTTGCGTTTATTTGGAAATGATTGATGGATTCGGAGGAGATTGGTTCGATGTCAATAACCAATCATTAGGATTGAATGAGGTGCCCGGTGTCGAAGCAGCTCAATGGTTAACGGATCTAATTGAAACTGGTATTAGTCCTAGAGCTGTCACTACATTTGCTGAGCCAGAGGCTCTACGAAATTTTCAATCTGGTGAGAGTGCTTTTATGAGGAATTGGCCGTATGCATGGGCAGAACTTCAAAAACAAGACAGTCCGGTCAGAGGGAAAATTGGAATCTCAACAATGGTTTCATTGCCTGGTGTGGAACCAGCCTCAACGCTAGGAAGTTGGGGATTTACTCTACTTCGTGGTTCAAACCATAAAGATGCAGTCATTAAAGCCATCAAATATTTAACCTCAGCCGAGGCACAGAGAGTTATGTTCATCGAACACGGTTATACACCGACGGTGAAAGCGCTTTACGAAGATCTAGAACTAATTCAGGACTATCCACACTTGGCGTTGCTATCCAGAGCATTAAATAATGCGGTGCTAAGGCCTGAAACTCCAATCTATGCACAAATCAGTGACGTTCTTCAGCGATCCCTTAGTGCCTCATTAACTGGGGAAGAAAAGCCTAAGTTGTCAATGAATAGAGCAGATAGATCATCTGAACAAATTCTAGTCGCTGCTGGTGGGACTCCATCATGATCTTGATCGCCTTATTACTTCCATCAATTATTTTTTTAGGAATCGTATTTGGTTTTCCTTTACTAAGCTATTTATGGTTAAGTCTTCACGCAAATTCTGTTTTAACATCTTTCAGGTCGATCTTTAACGGATGGGCAAACTGGAATCGTTTTATCCATGATTATCGTTATTGGCAAGATTTTCTCCAAACAATACGTTTTTCGGTTGCTTCAGTTGGAATAGAATTATTACTTGGATTGATCATTGCTTTGATCCTTCATCGCCCAATGAAGTTTCGAGGGTGGATACGTTCGTCATCATTAATACCCTGGGCTTTGCCTACAACAGTTATGGCCCTTGGATGGCGTTGGATCTTTAACAGCCCCTTCGGTCCTATTGATCAGTTCACCACTGCTCTGGGTGCTCAATCCCTCAATATTCTTGGCAATCCATCCACTGCTTGGATTGCTACTGTTTATTCAGATGTCTGGAAAACGACACCCTTTGTTGCCTTAATACTCCTTGCTGGCCTACAAAGCATTCCTGCAGACCTATATGAAGCCTGCAGACTTGAAGGGGCATCCGCTAGTTCCTGTTTCAGAAGAATTACCCTTCCCCTTCTTATGCCTTACATTGGACTTGCTGCTATGTTTCGGTTAGCTCAAGCGTTTGGTGTTTTTGATCTTATACAGGTCATGACTGGAGGTGGTCCTGCCAGCAGCACTGAAAGTATTGCTCTGTATGCATACTTAAATGCTTTGCGATTTTTAGATTTCGGATACGGAGCAACGATTATAATCGGTAGCTTTATTTTGTTAAGCATCCTCGTTGCATCTTGTTGGTTTTTTGTGCACTTATTTAATAGAAAGCGTTCAATTATGATCACAAAATGAAATTCAAATCCTCCTTGATCGTCCTTCTTCTTGTTTGGTCAATCATGCCATTGCTTTGGCAACTTTATACCTCATTCTCTACTGATCAGGCTCTTGTGACACCCTTCGCTGAGTTATCAGAAAGATGGACATTGGACCATTATCGAAATGTCATTTCATCTGATCCACCTTTTTTCATGTACTTAGCGAACAGTTTCTTTGTTGGGATAATATCAACATTGTTAACATTGTTTGTGGCTCTTCCTGCTGCTTATTCGATTAGCAAGCTCTCAAGAAAGACATCAAATTATGTGAGAGTTATTCTCGTTGCTTGTGCACTTTTTCCATATGTTCTCTTATTTCTTTCTTTACTAGAATTGGCGAGAACATTCTCTCTTGGCAATAATCTCATTGCACTTGCACTGCCCTACACAGCGTTATCACAGCCACTTGCTGTACTTCTGCTATCAAGCGCTTTTGTTTCCCTTCCTTCAGAACTGGATGATGCTGCAAGGGTCGAAGGCCTATCGCTAATAAAACGTTTTAGATGGATCTACATCCCATTACTGTCCCCAGCAATTGCGAGTACTGCAATCCTGATCTTTCTTTTCTCTTGGAATGAATATCCAATTGCACTAACTTGGATTAGTGATAATTCTAAGCTAACGCTTCCCGTTGCTATGGCTAGAATCGCTGGTTCTTCCATTCATTCTGTTCCCTACGGTGCTTATGCAGCTGCAACAGTACTTGGTGCCATACCTCTTATCTTACTAGTGATAGTATTTCAGAAGCCAATCGTATCTGGACTAACCAGTGGAGCCATCAAAGGATGACACTTGTTCTCAAATCTGTCGGTCGAAAAGTTGGAAATAACTGGATCGTCAAGGATCTCAATTTTTCTGTAAGGCAAAACGAGTGTCTTGTAGTCGTTGGTCCGAGTGGATGTGGAAAGAGTTCTGCTCTTCGCTTAATTGCTGGATTAGATCGATGTGATCATGGATCAATCAAAATTGACGACCGTGATATCACTAATCTTCAACCATCAGAGCGTGCAATTGGTATGGTTTTCCAAAGCTATGCACTACTCCCTCATTTAACTGTCTATGAGAATCTTGAGTTAGGTTTGCGAGTTCGAGGTATGCGAGCAGAGCAGAGAGCAAGAAGAATCCAAAATATTCTTGATATTGTTCAATTAAGTGATCGTCCTAACCATTTACCGTCTGCATTGTCAGGTGGACAAAGACAGAGAGTGGCATTAGCTCGTGCTTTGCTGCGTGATCCAAAGGTTTATTTACTTGATGAGCCGATGAGTAATCTTGATGCTCAACTGAGAGAAAAAATCCGACCTGAACTAAGGAGCCTCATATTGAGTCAGGAAAAACCTACGCTTTATGTTACTCATGACCAAAATGAAGCCCTTGCTATGGCCAATAAAATTGCCATCTTAAACAATGGACAGATTGAACAACTAGACACTCCATTTAATGTGTACCATAACCCACAATCACTTTTTGTAGCACAGTTTTTAGGTCGCCCACAAATTAATTGCCTCAAAGTACGTAATAATACTATTGATGCTGTTAGGCCCGAAAATTTAACCATCAGTGATTCTGGACTACCATGCCGTCTACTCGCCCGTGAGTGGTTAGGTAATACGCAACTTCTCTATCTAGATTCTGATGAAGGTGAATTAAGAATGACAGTTGAGCCATCATTCGTCTGTCCCGAGCGTATATTCGTACAATGGGATAAGTCTAAAGTTTTTCATTTTGATGCGAAAACTGGACAGCGTAAGATCTCAAATGCGAACGCAAGAGGTTGAACTTTTAATTAAGAGAAAATCTTATAATCTTGATTTTAGATCACAAGAGTGCTTGCTGTTTTTTCAGCTTATAAACCTAAAGCTTGGAATGCTTCTCCTGCATGAGTAAATAGTTATAAATTCTAGATGCTAATATTTACTCATCATTATTGTGATGAAGATCGTTGCAAATTAGAGAGTTCATGTGCGATCTTTGCTTTTTAACGGTCCCTTCATTTTATTGTTAAACGAATCCGAGATAATACTCAATCTGTCAATACGCGTTCATAATATGGTTATTAGAATCGTCACATGTCCGATCCAACATCTGACCAATCATTATTTAAGCCAGGTGATCGATTATCACCTGATAGTATTCCTGAACCACTGCCTTTGCTCGAGCGTCCGGGAAACTTACCTGCACATTTGTTTCTTCATGGTGGCAAAGCACCATTTTCATGCAAAATCTTGCAATTTAATGCTGAGCAAGTGTCATCCTTCAATCTTCGCAGTAGTGAAGACTTACAATCATTTATATCCTCTCAATCTTTGATGTGGTTACAATTTCGTGGACTTGGCGATCTAGAACATCTTAAAAAATGCCTATCTCTATTATCATTGGATCAAAGTGTTGTTGAAATATTGCTTACATTTCCGCAGAAGTCGAGAATTACCTCTACGAATAATTGTGTCTTGGCTGTTCTGCATGAATTCTCTCTTGCCTCAGACCCTACCCATTTAATTAGCACACAATACAATTTGGTTTTGAATAATCGAATGCTGATTACCATTCAAGAAAATCCGCAACGAAATTTTAATGATCTTGAAGCATGGCTTAATGCAAAGACAAGTCATCTTAAAGAAATTGATTTAGATAATCTTTTCCATTTTGTTATTGATGATATCTTAGATAGTTATCTGCCAATGCTTGAATCAATGAGTATTTTTCTCGATGATCTAGAAGAACGTGCACTTTTAAAACCAAAACCATCAATCCTCAATAAGGCTTATCAGATTAGGTTTAATCATCGGGTTACACGTCGGCAGTTGTGGCCATTACGCAATGAACTTATTATTCTTCTTAGACAAAGCCAACGTTTGTTAGGGCCAGCAGCACGTGAAGGACTTCATGATATGGCCAATCATGTGAATACACTTCTTGAAATTGGTGACAGTATCCGACTGCAGTTGAACAGTATTACTGATGCTTACATGGCAAGCACGGGTAATGTAATGAATCAAATTATCAAAACACTGACTATTGTTAGTACAATTTTTGCTCCTTTAACCTTTATTGCTGGTATATATGGAATGAATTTTGAGAATATGCCCGAATTAAAATGGAAGTACGGCTATATTTATTCGTTAGTCTTGATGACTTTGATTGCACTTATTCAGGCTTATTTCCTGTGGAAGCGCGGATGGTTTCAAGACCTNTCCGGTCGCAATCGAAAATTTGGTTCCTAATGCATTGTTAACCCAAACCTTCGTTGGCTTATCCACAATATAAGTATCGACTTTTACACAATGGGATTAAGTCGCTCCTTCGTTCTGGCTTCAGTCGCAGTCNTTTCTTCTCTCTTGCCATCAGCTTCTGCTGCTGCAATTGCTATTGCTGGTTCCAGCACCGTTTATCCAGTTACATCACTTGCTATNAAAAAATTTAGAGATACTAGTCAAGGAGCTAAAATTTCATTTGATCTTCGTTCTACTGGATCATCTGCAGGTTTTAGAAACTTTTGTAGCAATAAAATTCCTCTTGCTAATGCCTCAAGGCCAATTAATTCAAAGGAAATCAAAGCTTGTCAACAGAACGGTGTTAACTTTATCGAATTACCCATAGCTTTTGACGCTATAACTGTTGTTGCNAATCAATCAAACCGTTGGTTGAATTCGTTAACACCTTCCGAACTTTCTCGCTTATGGTCCAAAGCCTCCCAAGGCAAGGTAACAACCTGGAATCAAGTCAATCTCGATTTTCCTAATCAACCGATTAAGCTATGCGGGCCAGGCAAAGACTCAGGCACATTTGATATCTTTAATAAAGCTATAAATCGCTCAGCTACNAATTCTAGAACTGATTATGAGGCAAGCGAGGATGACAATGTTATTGTTAATTGTGTTTCAAATAATGCCAATGCACTAGGTTACTTTGGCTTTTCTTATTTTCTCAATAATCAGTCTAGATTAAAAGCCATACGGGTTGTCAATGGCAAGGGTGTTTCAGTTCTTCCTTCTGTTGCTGCGGTGCAAAAAGAGGTCTATCAGCCTCTTTCGCGTCCTCTCTTCCTCTATGTTAACGATCGTTCCCTGCGCAATAACACCTCTTTGCGTAATTTCATTGCTTTTTACCTGCGCAATATCGAACAGCTTGTGAAACAAGCCAATTATATTCCTCTTCAAAGCGCTACCTATCGTCTTGTTGATTCTAAGCTGTATCGCCATATTCTTGGATCTGCTTTTGACGGCAATATTCCTGTCGGTTTAACTATTAGTCAGATACTGCAAACCAGTTTTGACGTTCATAAAAAACCGCAGTTTCGTTGATTGCCATACTTGTGAGTTTAATGAAGACTATATATTAATTAATTAGCTCTTGGAGTTTAACATTCAACGTTTCCGAATGAACTTTGGCTTCATCCTTTAACTTCTCGAGGATGCTTCCGTTGAGTGGCTTTTGCATCGCCAGAGTCCACTGATGCATCAATTCTTCTTCTGATAGTGCATTGCTAAGCTCAGTGCACGCAATACCTGAGAGATCAGCCGCTGCCTTCACTTTTGGGTCGTAACTCAGTGCACTTGTTGGTACTCCTCCGAGAGCTGCCAAAATCAGGGCATGCAGTCTCATCGCAATGACCATTTTGGATTGGCTAAAAAGTTGTTGTACTTGTTTTATTGACTGAGCAGTAACTGTTGACGATCGCTTCTCCAGATTTGAAGCAACAATCTTTTCTTGAGAAAGATAATGCAATAAACCGGAATCTTGATGTTCATGGAAGGCTAGCCAAGTAACATGACAATCATGCATCTCAGCCAATCGTGCGAGAGCACTTACCAGCTTCAGCCAGCCCTTGTGATTGAGTAGCGGAGTGGGTCTCCAACATATGACCAGCGACCGGCCTGATCTCCAGGTCGGTGCTGGGTGAGTCCAAACAGGATCTGGCCCCATTTTCATTGGTACATTCAACTTCCATTCAATCGCTTGCTTCATTGCGCCAGGGTCTCTCCACGTANCAGAGCTAAGCGTTTTCAACGTTGTTCGAACCAGCAACCGACTGATTCTTCGCTTCAACGGTCCTAAGCCTTGACCCCATAGAAAAACAGGCTTCTGAAGACTCTTCGCGCACCAGATAAGGATGATGTAATACATCAAACTTCGGGTACTTGTTGCGTCCTGAAGCAAGCTTCCACCACCCANAACCAGAGCATCAACGTTNCTCAATGCAGNNAGCACAGATTTCAAAGATCGCCTGTTGACAGTNTCACTGCCTGGTGCCAAGGCTTCCACTGCCTNTTGATCATTTGCCGTGATCACTGGNATCCATTGCCCCTNGATTTGACTCAAGAGAACGGCNANNAGCGCATCGTCGCCAAGATTNTGTTCTCCGTAGTATCCACAAATCAGGATCCTGCGTCGGCTGCCATTGCTTAAGTGCGCCACAGAATNCCTNNCGCTNCAATCCATTATCGAATGGCAGNGCCATTACGGTNTAGAGATTCGATCACTTGTCATGCACGAACTGTCCCTTGGAACCTGGTGGATTCACTGGGCATCTGTTGTTGAGTGGCTTGCTGCCATCGTTCTGATCCAACGCCGTTTCCCTGGNCCCAGGTTTGCCGGTGCAAGCCTGTTCGGCCTNGCCATGNTTCCAGCACTGATCAGTGCGATGGCGGCATGCACCTGGCANCTCTACGACAATTCNGAATCATTGCGNTGGNTNGTCACGCTTCAGGCATTCACCACCCTGATCGGCAATTGTTGTCTCGCCTTGGCAGCAGCGAACAGTCATTCAGCATCGCGTCCCGCATCTCCAGTGTTGGAGGAGCAGTGATGGGTAACTTCGATCCGGCACCCATCTTTGCGCTTTCACTTTTCCCGTATCTCTTCTTCTTGTACAAACTCGGAAGCAACGGCTGGTTCAACCGGCTCGCGCGCGTTGGCTTTCAACTCACTCTGCTGTTTGTTGGCGTCACCATCGTTGCCGCGGTTGTGGCTCTGGTTCGCTTCGATTCCGAACTCGTTGCCATCGATCCTCTTCATGGGGGTGCTGAAGCCTTTCTCACTTTCAGCAACGCTCTGATCGTTGCTGGTCTTCTTCGAGTCGACGTGCCAAAGCGATGAATATCTCTTACGAGAGCTGGGCTAGGGCTGTGTAAACGCTGAAGATAAGGCGTCGCCTTTTTACCGCATGTTCCTGTCCCTTCTGGCCATCACCCCTGCATCCGTGACCTGGACACCCAAAGTTGCTCTGGTGATGATCATCTGCAATGTGATTGCGATCGCGATCGGCAAGGCCACGATCAAGTACCCCAACGAAGGCGCAAAAATGCCGAGCGGAGCCTTCTTTGGTGGCATGAGTCATGGCGCCATGCTCGGTTGCACCAGTTTCGGCCACTTACTGGGAATGGGGGCGATCCTCGGTCTGTCAACCCGCGGCGTTTTCTGATCCATGGGTGAGCTCAGGAGGGGGGTTTCCCTCCTGAGTCCTCAGCTCTCAACGGCGGTCACACTCGGCTGCTGGATGAAAGGACTGAGAGGTGTCCCATTGGGACGCTGCACAAACGTCTTGATCTTCTCTGCCATCTGCACGGGCGTTAGACCCAGCTGTTCGAAACTCTGCTGGGGTGTTGCATGATCAACAAGAACGTCTGGGATGCCCAACCGCAGGATTGATGGCTTGATGTCTGCGTCACTGAGCGACTCGGTGACAGCAGATCCGAATCCACCTGACAAGGTTCCCTCCTCAATTGTGACAACCTTGCCGATCCGACGTGCCAGGGGATGGAGCAGCTCATCGTCCAGAGGCCTAAGGAATCTCGCATTCACCACCGTGCTCTCCACTCCTTGGGAAGCGAGCAGTTCAGCGGTCGCCATCGCTTTTGAGTTCATGGCTCCGTACGCCACAATCAGAAGATCGTCACCTTCACGCAGAAGTTCACCACGACCGATGGGTAGGGGCTCCCAGCCCTCTTCCATCAGCGGAACTCCTTCACCGGGTCCACGGGGGATTCTGATGGCACAAGGACCTGAATGCTGGAGGCTGCTGACCAGCATCCTCTGCAATTCGGCTT
>NHIA01000055.1 GCA_002170825.1 Cyanobacteria bacterium TMED177 | reverse complement strand
CCCGTGAAGGGGCAGATGCTGTCCTTGCAAGCTCCCCGGGCAGCGCTCAAGCGCGTGATCTTCGGCCCAGGCACCTATCTCGTTCCGAGGGAAGACGGCCTTGTGGTGGTGGGCGCCACCAGCGAACGGGAGGCAGGCTTTCAAGAGGGCCTCACGCCGGATGGACAGAAACAGCTCGAGAGCGGATTGCAATCCCTCTTGCCTCAAGCGAGCAGTTGGCCATCGATGGAACGCTGGTGGGGATTCCGCCCCTGCACACCGGACGAAGCGCCCCTGCTCGGGGAAGGGCCGATCCCTGGGGTGTGGCTTGCAACAGGCCACCACAGAAACGGCGTGTTGCTCGCGGCAATCACAGCCCAACTACTGTCCCAAGCCATCGCTGGAGAGGATCAGACCATGAACGACAACCAGCTACAGGCGTTCCGTTGGGATCGGTTCACCATCGCGCTCCCATGAGCCCGATTCCGACCCAGAAGCAAGGATTCACCACACCATTCGCCACAAGGCGTTGTTGGGTTGGCGTGAAATCAATCAACAAAGGGAAGCCATCGGCTCCAACCACTTGATCGTTCTGCCAACGGATCAGACCGCGAATGAAGGCCTGTCGCGTTAACTGGATAGCTGCTGCTTTGCAGACACCGTGGCTAGTGATGCAGAGACCGTGCGAGAACCACAAGATTCTCGGCAGTGCACGCAAAACAGTGAAATGACGCTTCCAAGCTGAAAGTCATGATTCATGAAAACGCATTGCGCGATCCCGGTCCATTTGACTTCACGGTTGTGGACTTAGGCAGCCCTTGACATCCACCACCACACCAATAAAATCTTACATCAAAGAACAAGAAAACATTTCTTTTCGAGACAAGCAGAAAATACCTTTCATCAGATTCAACATTGCAAAACCTTTCCTGGCTTCGAAAAATCAGGCCCACGTGAACTCCTCTTCCATGATCCCAATCAGCTCAAGACCGAGATCATCACCTTCTGCTGCCTAAGCCCAAGGCTGAACAACGTCATCAAGGGGTTGGTCAAAACCCTTGAAGGTGATTCCGGCGTAATCAACATCGTTGGCATCCGCTACGGCCATCGGGGACACAGCCAGAAGTTGCAACCTCCACCGATGCAGCTAACCGCGACCGTGCCGATCATCTCCACACGCAAGGTGGCACGATCCCGGGATCAGCTCGCGGCAACCAGGATCCATCCGAGATGGTTGATCAATTGCTGAGCCATGGAATCGGACTGTTGTTCTGCGTCGGTGGAGATGGAACGGTCCGTGGAGCGATGGCGATCGCCAATGAAGTGAATCGGAGAACCCTGCCAATTGGGATTATTGGAATTCCGAAAACCATCGACAACAATCTTGGCTTCATCGAAAAATCCTTCGGCTTTGAAACCTCGTTTCAGATCGCCTCAGAGGTCATCACATCCGCACACCAAGAAGCGATGTGGGCCAAGAATGGGTCAGCATTGACAAGCTCATGGGCCGCGATCCAGGCTTCGTTGCGGCAACAGCAACGTTGGCTAATTCAGTTGTTGTCTTTGGCCTCATTCCGGAAATTAATCTTGAACTCGACGGTCCGTCCCAGAGGCCTGATCGAAGCGGTCAAAATACGTCTTTCCAAGAACAACCACGCTGTGACTGTCGTTGCTGAAGGTTCTGACCAAGGGCTATTCAACAATGGCCCCGAGCATAAAAATCAGTCTAGATGTCCTAAAGCAGACATCGGTGTTTTTCTACGCGACGAAATCAACAGACGCCTCAATGCAGAAGGCATCAGCGCGAGCATGAAATATCTAGGCCCGAGCTATCACATCCATAGCCACCTGCAATCGCATCAGATGCGGTGTTCTGCCATCTTCTTGTGAGCATGCTGTCCATGCCGGAATGGCCAGCAAAACCAACATGGTTGTTGGGCATTGGAACAACTTCTTCACCCCANATNCCGATCAANCANGCNACTNAGGANCGTCGCATGNTTGACCTGGATGGATCTCTCNNGGAGGGAATTCTCAGCGCCANACAACAGGATGAATTGCTNTCGANTAAGCAAAACCAANTCTGCAACGATCACAGGNTGNGNANANTGTTCNGAATTCCTTGCCGACATCTGGTTCAGCCTCTCAGGGGATGGCCTCGTTGAGATCTGGTGTGGGTGACACCACCAGTTCCAGAAATCAACCTGCTTCAGGGATATGGCACAGGCTCGAGCTTCTGCTCCAAGTCAATCCAAGATCTCGCCGAGCACACGGGCTGGTCCAAGCGGCGGCACCCCGCCAGGGCCAATCCGGCTCACCGACGCGCTACATCCGAAGGAACTAGAGGCCTCCCATCAACCGCCCGTCCTGCTTGCTGCAAGCAGGAGCTACATCGACCCCACATCAAAACAACCCCCGAGACAGCATCCCGAGGGGTTGCATACATCCCAGGATCATCCGTTGATTCTCAACAATCAGGCTTCGACGCGCCAGCTTTGATCCGAAGGGGNCCAGTCGTTCAGCTCTTCAGCCGAGAACCANAGGCCGATTTCAAAGGCTGCTGTTTCAGGAGCATCGGAGCCATGAATCACGTTGCGGCCGATGTTGACCGCCAGATCTCCCCGAATCGTGCCCGGCTCAGCTTCCAGCGGCTTGGTGGCACCGATCAGCTTGCGGGCGCTGGCAATCACACCGTCGCCTTCCCAGACCATGGCCACCACAGGACCGGAGGTGATGAACTCCACCAAACCGGCGAAGAAGGGGCGCTCTTTGTGCACGCCATAGTGCTGTTCNGCAAGCTCACGGCTGGGGGTGATCTGCTTCAGCCCCACCAGCTTGAATCCCTTGCGCTCGAAGCGCCCAACGATCTCGCCGACGAGACCACGCTGCACGCCATCCGGCTTAATCGCGACGAAAGAACGTTCAGCAGCCATGAAAAAAGCGATTGATGCTCTGTCATGGTCAACGGCCGCCCTGCCGCTTGGCAAGCACAGATTCAGGCAGGGCCCTTATCTTTCGTTGGTTCTCCCTGCATCCCGATGGTGGTGAGCGGAACCCAACAGTCCTGGTCCGTCGCCGAAAGCGCCGAGCTGTATGGCCTTGAGCGCTGGGGTGATCCCTATTTTTCAATCAACGCCAAAGGGCATGTTGTGGTTCAACCGCGTGGAGACCGTGGTGGATCGCTGGACCTGGTGGAGCTGCTGCAAGGGCTGAAGGCACGCGACCTCAGCACCCCGCTGCTCATCCGTTTCGATGACATCCTCGAAGATCGGTTGGAACGTCTCCACGCTGCATTTGAGCGCGCCATTGCTCACTACGCCTACGACGGTTCGTATCAAGGCGTCTTCCCGATCAAATGCAACCAGCAACGACATGTGGTGGAGCATCTCGTGGACAGCGGCAATCGCTGGAATTTCGGACTGGAGGCGGGCAGTAAGGCGGAACTTCTGATCGCCCTCTCGCTCACCAAAAACCCTGATGCCCTGCTGATCTGCAATGGCTACAAGGATCGCCGATACATCGAAACGGCGATCCTGGCCCGAAGGCTGGGTCAGCAACCCGTGGTGGTGATTGAGCAAGCCGATGAAGTGGAGCGAATCATCGAAGCCAGTCAGGCACTGGGTGCCTCTCCGTTTCTCGGAATCCGGGCCAAGTTGTCCAGCCGCAGCACCGGCCGATGGGGGAGCTCCGTTGGGGAGCGGGCCAAGTTCGGCCTGGATCTCACCGAAATGCTGCAGACCGTGCGGGCCTTGGATGCTGCTGGACTTTTAAGGGATCTGAGGCTGCTCCATTTCCACATCGGCAGTCAGATCAACGACATCGCCGTGCTCAAGGACGCGCTTCAGGAAGCCGGGCAGATTTATGTGGAACTGACGCGACTCGGTGCCCCGATGGGGTTCCTCGACGTGGGCGGTGGTCTCGCGATCGATTACGACGGCAGCCATACGGCAACCGCAGCATCAAGCAATTACACACTGCAGAACTACGCCAACGATGTGGTGGCGACCGTGCGCGAATGCTGTGAGCCGCACGACGTCCCCGTTCCAACCCTGGTCAGTGAAAGCGGTCGGGCGATCGCCAGCCATTTCTCATTGCTGGTGTTTGACGTGCTGGGGTGCAGCCAAACCCCGGAAAACGATCCCGCCAACCAGCCGGATGAACCACTGCCTGTTCGCAATCTGCGTGAGACCTTGACGCAGATCCGATGCATGGACAACGGTCCCACTGCTGACATGCGACTGCTGCAGGAAACCTGGAACGACGCCATCAAATTTCGGGATGACGCTTTGGCCGCTTTCCGACTCGGGTACATCCGTCTCGAGGAGCGGGCCAAGGCCGAGCAGCTCACCTGGAACTGTGCAAGAGCCATCAACCAATGCCTGCCGACTGACGCTCCGATTCATGACGACCTGAAGGGACTACGGCGGGCCCTCGCTTGCACGTATTACGTGAACCTCTCTGTTTTTCGCTCCGCACCGGACACCTGGGCCATCGATCAACTGTTCCCNNTGATGCCGATTCATCGCTTGAACGAGCAACCAACAAAGCTCGGTGATTTTGCAGATCTCACCTGCGATTCAGACGGAAAACTCACACGGTTTATCCATTCCGGACAGAGCAAGTCTTTNCTGGAACTTCACCAGCTCGTTGATAATGAACCCTATTGGATCGGCATGTTTCTCGGGGGGGCATACCAGGAAGTGATGGGCAACCTGCACAACCTGTTCGGCAGCACCAGCGCCGTACACGTGAGGCTCAATCCCCAAGGGAGTGGCTACCTGCTGGACCACGTTGTGAAAGGAGACACCAACGCCGAGGTGCTCAAGGAGATGGAGCACGATCCTGAATTGATGCTCGAACGGCTGCGACAGACCTCGGAAGCGGCCATCCAACGAGGAACATTGCAGATCGAAGACGCCCGGTTGCTGATGAGTCATCTCAANACAAGCCTGGACCAGACCACCTACCTGCAGGGATGAAGCGCTTTGGTGAATCGCTGCAACGCATCGTCCCCTATGCCGCAGGATTGTTTGTGCTTGTGTTGCTGCGCAGCACAGGCTTAGCCCAAACCGTTGATCTGGTGATTTACGACCTGATCACCAGCCAACGTCCGGCTGAATCAGGCCAAGACACACCAATCACATTGATCGGCATCAAAGAGAGCGACATCCAGAGATTTGGCTGGCCGATCGACGACGGACTGTTTTGCAAGGCCTTCGACACCCTCAACAACAACGGTGTCTCCGTTATCGGCTTTGACATCTACCGGGACAAAGGCGTCGGGGATCAACAGCAATGTCTTCGCGATCGCTTCAGAGAACGATCAAACATCGTGTCGATCTTCAACATTGCCGCTGATATCGGTCCTGTGCCCAGCACACCAGCTGAAAGACAGTCCTACAACGATCTCAGCCTGGATGCTGACGGAATTTTGCGCAGAGATTTAGTCCATGTAACCGGCCAAGACGAAGCGACCGTGTCCTTCCCCTTGAGGGTGATGGAGCTCGCCACGGGTGATCGCAGTCTCAGGGAGGCCATGGATGGAGGTCTTCACCAAGATGCCTGGCTGAGTGCAAACGGTGGGGGGTATCACAACAACATTGATGCCGGCCTCGGCATGCAACGCCTGTTGCGGTTCCGCGAGCCCTGGAGTTATCGCCTTTATTCTCTGGCACAGCTCCTTGATGGAGAGATTCCCCCGGCGGAGATCAACAATCAGATCGTCCTCATCGGCAGCACCGCTGCTTCATTACGCGATCTCTTTACTGTCCCGTACAGCCGCTTCCGCCGAGAGGAGGAAGTGTTCCAAATCTCAGGCGTCGAAATTCATGCGAATCGGATCGCAACATTGCTCGATCAGCGCAACAGCAGCCTGACCGCCGGCTGGATCATGCCGGGGTGGGGCAATCTGCTTCTGGTCATTCTGTCTTGTGGCAGCGGCCTTCTACTCGGGGAAACGGTTCCCTCCATGCGCAAGAGCGTGCTGGCCGTAGGCCTTGTGAGCCTCGGACTTGCCAGTGGACTAGGCATTCTGCTCTGGAACCACATCTGGGTGGGAATCGCAATGCCCATCACCGGGCTGCTGAGCCTGAGCGGTGCAGCCTTGATCCATCGCGGTGGCATGAGCCAGAAGCACTCGCAGCAGATCCGACAACTGCTGGGTCAAACCACCTCCCCGGCTGTGGCAAAGCAACTGTGGGATCAACGCCATGAGCTACTGAGCAACGGTCGATTCGAGGGCCGTCAGCTACCCATCACCGCCTTGTTCACAGACATCGTTGCCTTCACCTCAGTCTCGGAACGTATGAATCCATCGGAGCTGATGGATTGGCTCAACCGCAGCATGTCCATCTGCGTTCCTGCCGTCACTAAACGTGGCGGAATGGTCAACAAATTCACAGGCGATGGGATGTTGGCCGTGTTTGGGGTTCCGGTTGTAGGAGACCAATCCCGTGAAGCGCAGGCAGCACTTGAGGCCGCCGCAGAAATCAAATTAGGCCTTGAAGCATTGAATCAAGAACTCGAGCAAGAGGAAAAACCACAGATTCGTATACGCGTCGGCATTCATTCTGGCGACGCCCTGGTCGGTTCTATGGGCTGCCAAGATCGAATCGAATACGCCGTGATCGGCGATGCCGTGAACTGTGCATCGCGGCTGGAAAGTCTGGACAAAGGTCGCCACAATGGTGTGATCAGGGTATTGCTATCCAGCAACACGATCGATCTTCTGTCTGAAGATTTCCGCCGATCCCTTCACCTGAACCATTGGGGTTCAATTCAGGTGAAGGGGCGGAACCAACCACTGGATGTGAATGAACTCAGCCTGGACAACGCACCGGCAGCTGCTCCGGCCAACGAGCCGTAACCACATCAACCAGACCGAATGTCGCCAGGGTTGTACGGGTGGGAACAGTTGCACCACAACGTTGAAGAAGCGCTTGCAAAGCAACCTGAACTGCAGCATCGGATGGCTCTTGTTCATCTAGAAGCAAACTCACGGCCGGCGGAGAAGCCGCTTCAACAAACACCAAAGGATCCGCCTGAGCCGAGTCCTCTTTGGAAGCGCAATCAAATCCTGATTGCCAAACGACCGGCGCCTTGAGATCAGCTTTACGAACCAGGATCAATCCAGCATCGGTGGCATCGAGCGTTCGACTGGTAGCAGCACCTCCAGCTTGAGGCTGGAAGGTCATCGTCAAACCAACTGGATTGATTGCAGGCCCCTGAACCAAGCCAAGAAGCCCTGAAGCTCCAGGGGAATACACACTGGATGCGGGAACCAGATGGGCCAGGACCCTCGAGGTGCAGTCGCCCCTCGTGCCTCCACCGACCCTTCGGCCAGGAAATGTGCTGCGCAGATTCGCTTCTGCAGGGCTGGGTACAGAAAAACACAAAAAAGCGAGGCAGATGCCGATGGGGGCCTGGAGCAAGACTCGCTGTGCCGAATTTTTAAAGTTCATGGTTAGACCGACACAGCACAGCCTGGCAAAAGCAAGTCATTCTGTCCAAACAGGACGGGAGCAAGGTGCTCAGGACGACATAAATCGACTGAAGGTCTGCGTCATGCGAGCGATCAAACCGTACTCAAACGATTGCTTCTGTTCCGGGCTGAACGTCTTCAAGGCAGCTTCACGGTTGGCCATCACATTGGCAAATTGCTCCATCGCCGCCTGATTCACAAGGAAAATGCTTTCAATCTGGCGCTGACTGATCTCTTGGACCATGACGTGGGAGACGGCCTTGACTGATGCCGTACGTGGGGCGTTCGTCAAAGCAGAAATCTCACCAAAAATCGCCCCATCTCGCAGCTCAGCGACCTTAATCACATCTTGAGAGCCAGAAGGGTCATC
Source organism: Cyanobacteria bacterium TMED177 (assembly GCA_002170825.1). Taxonomy (GTDB): domain Bacteria; phylum Cyanobacteriota; class Cyanobacteriia; order PCC-6307; family Cyanobiaceae; genus Parasynechococcus. Next base: position 9,472 of record NHIA01000055.1, on the reverse strand, counting down.
AATCAAAACAGAACAACGGCCTTCCAAAATCACAAACATGGACCCACCAACATCACCTTTCCGGACAACTATTTCGCCAGGCCCGAAACTGACAATCGGATCATTATTCACAATTTCGCGAATCTGGTCATCAGACAAGGATTCAAACAGCTCTATACCACGAAGGTATTCGATGCTGGTCCCCTCAAGCTTCGATCGCTTTTCGGACTGAATTCGAACCTTGGATCTTGAGGTACGCAAATCAACAATTGAATGAGGAAAAGTATATCCAGATCGACTCAAGGCGTACCAAACACTCGAGAAAATTTCAGTGCGAACCTTGTTTCTCGAAGCAAAGTCAGCAATAAAGAACTTCATGACGTAATTCATCGAATCCTTATCCACGGATCTTATAACAATTGTATTTTTGCCATGCGGAATGATTTCCGCATGGCCAGACATCACGCCGAGTAAAAGATTCGCCGCTTTACCCGGGGGCATATCCAATGGCATACCAACCTCGACTTCGAGCCTGTATTCAGACGAAGAAGGACGGGAATAATTGATAGTTTTTGCCTGATCGATCAGCGAATTCGGTATGACAATATATCGGTCTTCAACATCATCGTACAAATAGGTACTGTTCCACGAAATATTATCAACGCGCCCCAACTCACCTGCAATCTCTACCCAGTCTCCAACGCAAAACTGACGCTCCACCTGAACAGCAAGAGCGGACGAAATATTGCCAATCTGGGTTGCCGATCCAGGGCCAACTATGAAAGCAAGGCCACCCAGCACAGCTGCTGATCCAATGGTCGTCAGCAGGCCCTGAGCCCTTAACTCAGCCGCCACAACAAGAAATCCTGCTACGACCAGAGCAAGGTCCTTCAGGATCCGAGGAGGAGCAACACCGCGCTGATTGAGTCGAATCACCAACGCCCAGATCACATCCAAAACCAATTCCACCAAGGCCACGTAAAGGCCTGTTTTTGCAACAACAGCTATCCAGTTGAGGAGGTCACCTTCCAGATCAAAATATCTGAGCAACTGACTCAAAAGCGCCGCAGTCAAGGCAACGCGAAAAAACACCATGCTCGGGATAAAGCGGCTAAAGCGCAACTTGCCAAGCTGGCGAATGCGACCCAGAACAAACGTCAGTACCCAGAGAACAAACAGAAGCAAGATTCCCATGGCGAGATTTTGATTTAGGCCTGAATCATCAAATCAAAAACACACAAGCGACCCAGAGCAACTTGCAGCACCAATGCAAAGCCTGGTCAACAATCAATTTATATCCTAAGCGGCACTTTCCAAGATCAATCAACATGTGGAGAACCATCTCTGCCACACCAAGCAAAGGAACACCCGTCAAAATTGCAACGAAAAAACCATGGGTTCCGGCATGGGCTGACAACCACCATCGCCAATCCAGAGTGCAGTCTTTGCCTGGACATTTCTCCACGGCCATCTTGTCTCCCTGGAGCGGGTAGTCCGCAACAAAATGACCAAGCAGCAACAGGATCAGCAGATCAAGCGGCTGTTCGACAGGGAACACAACCTGTTGCATGCGTCAACAGCACAGAAACTCCTATCGTGGCTCTTTGAGCCACGAATTCAAGCGGTCGGGATCAAACGCTTGAAAAAGTCTGTCTGAGTTGAGCCGCGGCAGCGTCCAAAGCGCNGGACAGNGCAGCCCCGTCACGCCCGCCGGCCTGGGCCAGGTTGGGGCGACCGCCTCCACCGCCACCGCAGAGCTTGGCCNCAGCACCGATGAATTTGCCGGCCTGCAACTTGGCAGCGACCACCTCTTTGCCGAACGCCGCCACCAAGATCACTTTCCCCAGATCAGCAGGATCGGGCAAACCACCGAGCACCACCGCTGCTCCATCGCCGAGTTGATCAGCAAGGCTCTGGGCCGCACCCTGCAGTCCAGCGCCATCCACGCCGTCGAGGCGTTCCACCAGCAGCTGAAAGTCGCCGACAGCCTCCGCTTTCGTGGCCAGGGTGCCAGCCTTTGCCACCGCCAGCTCGGCCTCCGCTGAAGCCAAAGCCTTCCCGCTGGCCCTCAGCTCCTCCTGCAGAGCCACCACACGGTCGACAATTTCACTGGGTTGCACCTTGAAGCGATCGCCCAGCTGTTTCACCACCGCATCGCGTTCATTGAGGTAAGCCAGAACAGCTGGACCGGCCACCGCCTCAATCCGTCGGATGCCAGCCGCCACTCCGCTTTCCGAGACGATCTTGAAAATGCCGATCTCAGCNGTGTTGGCCACATGGGTGCCGCCGCAGAGTTCCATGGACACCCCCGGCACATCCACGACGCGAACAACATCGGCGTATTTCTCGCCAAACATCGCCACAGCCCCGGCCGCCTTGGCCTGATCGANTGCCATCTCCTGCACCACAAGGCTGTGCGCCTCGGCAATCCAGCCATTGATCAACACTTCGATCCGCTCCAGCTGCTCTGCAGACACGGCCGTGGGGCAGTGGAAATCGAACCGGAGGCGATCAAAATCCACCAACGATCCCGCCTGACCGATGCCGGGATCCACCACCTGCTTGAGCGCTGCNTGCANCAGATGGGTGGCGGTGTGATTGGCCTGNGCCCGGCGGCGACAGGTGCGATCCACCTGNGCATTCACCCTGTCTCCAACCGACAGATGGCCGCGTTCGATNCGGCCCGCGTGGATGAACACATCACGGCTGCGGNTGACGGAATCAATCACCACGATCAGGTCCTCTCCAGACAGCACCCCGCGATCACCCACCTGACCACCGCCCTCGCCATAGAACGGTGTGTCGTCGAGCACGATCTGAACCGCATCGCCAGCCGTTGCCGTGCTGGCGGGCGCACCGTTCACCACCAGTGCCAGCACGCCACTGCGGTGCTCCAACGCCTCGTATCCCCGGAAGGCTGTGGCGTCCTGACCCGCAGCAACCTGGTCGATTGCACCCTGCACGGTGAGATCGATGCTCACCGCNGCGGCCTTGGCCCGTTGGCGTTGTTCCTCCATCGCCTGTTCAAACCCGTCCAGGTCCACCGTTAGGCCCTGCTCTTCAGCGATCTCCTGGGTCAACTCCAAGGGGAAGCCATAGGTGTCGTACAGCTCAAACGCCTGCGCACCNGCGATCTGCTCGGGCTGGCTGGCCAGCAGCTCAGTCAGCAGCTTCTCCCCNCGCTCCAGGGTTTCCAGGAAGCGGGCCTCCTCCCGTTGCAGTTCCGCCAGGATCACCTCTTGGCGCGCCTCCACGCTGGGGTGGGCGCCTTTCANCAGGGCGATCGCCGCCTCACCCATGGGCACCAGNAACGGCTTGGTNATGCCCAGCAGCCGTCCATGACGCACCACCCGACGCAGCAGGCGCCGCAGGATGTAGCCGCGGCCCAGATTGCTGGCGGTGACGCCATCGCAGATCAGCTGGGTCACNGCNCGGCTGTGATCACCGATCACCTTCAACGACGTTTTGCCCTTGTCNTCGAGCTGGTGGTAGTNGATCCCNGCGAGATCAGCGGCAGCCTGGATCAACGGAAAGATNAGATCGGTTTCGTANTTGTTGGGNACCTTCTGCAGGATCTGCGCCATCCGCTCCAGACCCATGCCNGTGTCNATGTTGCGGTTCGCCAGCGGCGTGAGGGTCCCCTCAGCGTCGCGGTTGTACTGCATGAACACCAGGTTGTAGAACTCGATGAAGCGGTCGTCGTCCTCGAGGTCGATGCCGTTGTCCCCGAGTTCTGGCTTGAAGTCGTAGTAGATCTCCGAGCAGGGCCCGCAGGGACCGGTCGGGCCGGATGCCCAGAAGTTGTCCGCTTCATCCATACGGATGATCCGCTTGGGGTTCACCCCCACCACATCCCGCCAGATCTGCTCAGCTTCNTCGTCCTCGCGGAACACNCTCACCACCAGGTTCTGTGGATCAATGCCNTACACCTGCGTGCTCAACTCCCAGGCCCATTCGATCGCCTGCTGCTTGAAGTAATCGCCGAACGAAAAGTTGCCCAGCATTTCAAAAAACGTGTGATGGCGCGCGGTGCGTCCCACGTTCTCGATGTCGTTGGTGCGAATGCACTTCTGGCTGCTGGTGGCCCGGGCTGCNGGCCGCTCCTGCTGACCGAGGAACACAGGCTTGAACGGCAGCATGCCGGCGATGGTGAGCAACACCGTCGGGTCGTCCGGGATCAACGATGCACTCGGCATGCGTTTGTGGCCCCGATCCCCATAGAACCGGAGAAAGGCTTCGCGGATCTCCTCACCGCTGCGAGGCAAGGACGCTGCAGATGACGACGATGCGGCGGCAGCCATGGAAGGAGAGAGGGATCCAACGGCCATGATCGCCCCTGAGCCGCCGACACCTTTGGCTGCCCCACCTGATGATTCCGGCGTTGATTCAACCGTCCGCGCGCAACTGCGGCTGCAGTCGATCGGTTGGGCGCTGTTGGCTGGCACCGGCGCTGGTCTGATCAGCCTGCCCTGGGGCCTGGAGGAAGCGATTCGTTCCGGAGGCTGTGGCCTGTTCTACGGCTTGCTCGCCTTTCATCTGCANCGNGTNGATCCCGANGACNGNCACCTGCANGCNGGNCTGGTNGGAGCCATCTGCGGTGTGCGGAGCCTGAGCTTGCCCCTATCCCTTGACAACTGGCAGGCNGCCGCTCTGGCATCATTAGGGAAGGAGTTACTCCAGGCCTGGCTGCCGTTGATCGGCGGCGCTCTCCTGCTCAAAGGCCTCAANTTTTTGCTGCCTGCGTCGCGGCCATGAGCCTGCTGCACGCCACATGGCTTCCCGCCATCCGTTCCTCAACCAGCTCCGGCCAGCCGGCGCTGCTGGTTTGGGCTGACACGTGGCGTGTGGCCACACCGGAAGGGCCTGGACTGACCCCAGCCCTCCATCCCTTCACCCTGGGAACCGANGACCTCAAGGGCTGGCTGAACGAACGCGACCTGCTGCCCGACGGCAGCATTGACGCCACTGCTTGCCTCACCTTGCCCAGCCGCTCGGTGAAGCCCCGCAAAAGCCGCAGCAAAACCAGCGAACCCTCCGATGAGCAAACGGCTGGCTGGACCGGTCTGCCNCTNCAGGCCGGGGAACCGATTCCCAAACAAACCGAATGGTGGCCCTGGCAGGTGCAAGGGCTGGCNGTGGAGCCTTCCGCAGCCACGGACTGGCTGTCGCGACTGCCGCTCTCCGGCAGAAACCCCGATCTCGCCGATGAACTGCGCTGGTGGAGCCATCTGCAGCGCTGGGCCCTGAGNCTTGTGGCCCGTGGACGCTGGATCCCGCAGATGGAACTGAGCAAAGGCGAGGGCTACCCGCACCGTGCCCGCTGGGTGCCACTGCTCAACCGGGAAGAGGACCGCCGCCGCCTTGAGGATCTGGCCTCCAGCCTGCCGCTCGTAGCCACCTGTGCACTGCCCTGGCGAGAACCCATGGGGCGCCGCAGCAATCGGATGACACGGTTGCGGCCGGAAGCGATGCGTGCCGCCAATCCCGTGGCCTGCTGCCGTCCGCGCAGTGGACGGCTGCGGGTAGCAACGCTGCTGGAAGATCTGGTGGATGCCCAGCTGCGCAAGAACTTTGAACCCTCAGGCGAGGGGCTGGATCCACTGCTGACCCTCTGGCAGGAGGCCCTGGGGTCCGAGACCGGCGTGATCGAGATCGGTGAAGAGGAGGCGGAACGCCTGGCCAGCGCCAGCCACCACTGGCGGGAGGGCATCTCCGGCGATTTCGCTGCCGCACGCACCTGCCTGGAACTGCAGACCCCAGCCGAAGGGGAAGAACTCTGGGAGCTGCGGTTCGGATTGCAGGCTGAAGCGGACCCCAGCCTCAAACTTCCTGCCGCAGCTGCCTGGGCCTCCGGTGCCGACACCCTCCAGCTCGGGGAAGTTGTGGTGGAACAACCGGGCGAGGTGCTGCTGGAGGGCCTCGGACGAGCCCTCACCGTGTTTGCTCCGATCGAGCGGGGGCTGGAGAGTGCCACGCCGGAAACGATGCAACTCACGCCGGCGGAAGCCTTCGTGCTGGTGCGCACGGCCGCACGGCAACTGCGTGATGCGGGCGTTGGTGTTGACCTCCCNCCNAGCCTTTCAGGTGGTCTGGCCAGTCGCCTGGGTCTAGCGATCAAGGCGGAGCTGCCGGAACGATCCAGCGGGTTCACCCTCGGGGAATCACTCGACTGGGACTGGGATCTGATGATCGGTGGGGTGACGCTCACCCTGAGGGAACTGGAACGGCTGAGCGGCAAACGCAGCCCGCTGGTGCGCCACAAGGGGGCCTGGATCGAACTGCGCCCGAACGATCTGCGCAATGCCGAGAAGTTCTGCAGCGCCACTCCCGAGCTGAGCCTCGACGACGCCCTGCGGATCACCGCCACGGAGGGCGACCTGCTGATGCGGNTGCCGGTTCATCAATTCGATGCGGGGCCGAGGCTGCAAGGGGTGCTGGAGCAGTACCACCAGCAGAAAGCGCCGGACCCGCTGCCGGCACCCGAGGGCTTCTGCGGCCAGTTGCGGCCGTATCAGGAGCGGGGTCTCGGCTGGCTGGCATTCCTGAATCGCTTCGACCAGGGCGCCTGCTTGGCGGACGACATGGGCCTGGGCAAAACGATCCAGCTGCTCGCGTTTCTGCAGCATCTCAAGGCGGAACAGGAATTGAAACGGCCGGTNCTGCTGGTGGCGCCCACGTCAGTGCTGACCAACTGGCGGCGGGAAGCGGAGGCATTCACGCCTGAGCTGGCCGTGATCGAGCATTACGGCCCCCGTCGCCCGTCCACACCAGCCAGCCTGAAAAAAGCCCTGAACGAGGTGGATCTGGTGCTCACCAGCTATGGCCTGCTGCAACGGGACAGCGAATTGCTGGAAACCCAGGACTGGCAAGGAGTGGTGATCGATGAAGCCCANGCGATCAAGAACCCCAGCGCCAAGCAGAGCCAAGCGGCCCGGGATCTGGCGCGACCTGGCAAAAGCAACCGCTTTCGCATCGCNCTCACCGGCACACCCGTGGAGAACCGCGTCAGCGAGCTGTGGGCCCTGATGGATTTCCTNAATCCGAAAGTGCTCGGCNAGGAAGACTTTTTCCGGCNGCGCTACAGGATGCCAATTGAGCGCTATGGCGACATGGCCTCGCTGCGGGACCTCAAGGCACGGGTGGGACCGTTCATCCTGCGCCGGCTCAAGACCGACAAAGCGATCATCTCCGACCTGCCGGAGAAGGTGGAACTGAGCGAATGGGTTGGTCTGAGCAAGGAACAGAAATCGTTGTACAGCAAAACTGTCGAAGACACTCTGGATGCCATTGCCAGGGCACCGGTTGGTCAGCGCCATGGCCAGGTTCTGGGACTGCTGACCCGCCTGAAACAGATCTGCAATCATCCGGCCCTAGCCCTGCGGGAAGAATCGGTGGACCAGGGATTCCTGGGGCGCTCCGCCAAGCTGCAGCGGATGGAGGAGATCCTGGATGAGGTGATCGAGGCCGGAGACAGGGCCTTGCTCTTCACCCAGTTCGCCGAATGGGGGCATCTGTTGCAGGCCTGGATGCAGCAGCGTTGGAAGGCGGAAGTGCCCTTCCTGCACGGCGGCACGCGCAAGAGTGAGCGCCAGGCGATGGTGGATCGCTTCCAGGAGGATCCCCGCGGCCCGCAGCTGTTTCTGCTGTCGCTCAAGGCCGGCGGCGTGGGCCTCAACCTCACCCGCGCCAGCCATGTGTTCCATGTGGACCGCTGGTGGAACCCGGCGGTGGAGAACCAAGCCACCGACCGTGCTTATCGCATCGGCCAGACCAGCCGCGTGATGGTGCACAAGTTCATCACCCGCGGATCGGTGGAAGAAAAGATCGACCGGATGATCCGTGAGAAATCACGCCTCGCTGAGGATGTGATTGGGTCAGGCGAGGATTGGCTGGGAAGCCTGGCCGGCGATCAACTGCGCAATCTCGTCGCCCTTGAGGACACCTGACCATGACGATCTCAAACAACACCGGCATCACCGCTATCGGGGATGAGGGCCTGGGACAGCAACCCTGGTGGGTGGAGCAGTGGATGGAACTGATCAATGGCTATCGGTTCAAAAAACGGCTGGAACGCGCCTGGGGCTACGCCCGAGAAGGAAATGTCACCTCAATCCGCTTCGAAGGACGGCGCGTCCATGCCCGGGTACAGGGCACTGGAGAAGATCCGTACAAGGTGAAGCTGTGGCTGGACGTGCTCAACGATGAGGACTGGGGTTATGTGCTGGAAGCCCTGACGCAGAAGGCACGTTGGTCCGCCCAGCTGCTGGCGGGAATCATGCCATCGGACATCGAGCGCGCCTTTGCAGCCAGCGGCAAGCGGTTGTTCCCGTTCAAGTTGCAGGAAGTGCGCAGCGAGTGCAGCTGCCCGGACAAGGCGAACCCGTGCAAACACATCAGCGCGGTGTATTTCCTGATGGGCGATCGCTTCAGCGAAGATCCGTTCGTCCTGTTCCAGCTGCGCGGCCGTAACCGCACCAAGCTGCTGGAGGATCTTGCCGAAAAACGGCGCCAAGCCCTCGCCCAGCTCGCGGAACAGGCCACGACGACCAGCCCTGAACGCTGCGATGAAGCGGATGCGCCGCTGCCGCCCCATCCCGCCGTTCTCGATCCAAGCCTGTGGTGGCGCTACGAGCGCAGCCTTGATGGAGACCTTGTGGTGATCACAGCCGCCCTGGAAGGCGACACAGGTCTGGATGCCGCAGGTGATCTGCCCCTAGCCGAGGATCCTCGCTTCCCGGATGCCAGGGAGACGTTTCTCGCCAACATGCGCGCCCACGGTCAGGCCAGCGCCCAACGCGCCATGGTTCAGGCGATGACGGCGGGGACCTGATCAGCAAATGCTGGATGCGCCCTGGCTGAGCGCGGAGAAACGGGGCCTGGTCACCCTGTTGCTCACCTCCCACCAACGCGCCTTCGGACGTCCCTTGATCGCAGCCGCCCGCGCCAGCCAGTCGATGCGGCTGTGCTGCCAGGACCTGTTCGCCTGCGGGTTTCCGGTGCTGGCCCATGGCACAGGCAGCGATCCAACCCTGAGTTATGCCAATGCGGCGGCTTTACAGCTGTGGGAGACCAACTGGGATGACCTGATCGGCATGCCCTCACGGCTCACCGCACCGGAGACGGAGCGAGCTGAGCGACGCAGTGCCTTGGGGGAGGCGGAAAGCCTGAAGGCCTTGAAGGGGTACGGCGGCATACGCATCAGCCGACAAGGGCGTCAGTTCATGATCAGCAATGCTCGGATCTGGACGCTCTGGGATGAAGAGGAACGCAGCTGCGGCCAGGCCGCCTGCTTCAGCGATTGGTGGTGGATCTAAACCGGTTCGGTTTCAACGCCATCACTGTGGTGGCAACCGAAGTTGGTGGTGCAGGCCGAATCAAAACGGACGGTTCTCAGCCTTCTGGTTCTCATCCAGACCTCGCAGATTGGCGTTGCGGGCAATCAACCCAGTCCGCAGATGTTCACTTCTTCGGATCAACAACCATGCTGACCCTG
>NHIA01000054.1 GCA_002170825.1 Cyanobacteria bacterium TMED177 | reverse complement strand
CTGAGAAAATAGCTCGATGCCAGGTAAAACATTCTCTTGACTGAAGGTAAAGCGAGAGCCGTTGCGGCACTCCTTGCCTTTACAGAAGAAACCACCTCCCCAAGAGGTGGTTTTTTTGTGCCTTCTTACGGTGTGGGCGATGATCCTTCCTCTGGTGACAGAGTGGTACTGTGAATGGATCTGGCGAGACTGAATGCATCGCCGTTCACGTGCTCGATGGTTCTTTGTCAGCCTATGGAAGGCTTGCCAACGTTGGAATAACTGCGAGTGTGTTGATTTAAGTGCGGCTTTTGCTTATTTCACGCTCCAGTCAATTTTCCCGTTGTTGTTGATTGCGTTGTCCGTGGCGGCAATGGTGTTTGGTCAAACCCAGGGGTTTGACCAGGTGATGGCGGCCATCACACCTGCACTTCCCCCTGCAGCCGTTCAGCTGATCGACACCACATTGCGTGCTCTGGTTGCCCAGGGATTTGGTGCCGGTTTGTTCGGCGTTGTGGCCCTTCTGCTGACAGCCAGCAATGCATTTCTAACACTTCAACGTGGTGCAGATCGCATCTGGCTGGATTGGATGCCTGAAATCGATCAGCCGCCACCACTCTCCATGCAGGCTCTTCAATTTGTTCGCAGCCGTTTGGAAGCATTTCTGATTGTTCTTCTTCTTTCCGCGTTAATCGTTATTGAACAGCTTGTGGTCGGTTTCCGGCGTTTGCCTGATGAGCTGCTTCAAAATGCCCAGCAATTTGTTCCTGGACTTTCCGTATTTCTCCGGACGGGACCTGTCACTCAACTGGGGCAAATCCTTCTCCCAACCCTCGTCTTAGCGGTTCTTGCTCTCTTTTTGCAACGCGTGCTTCCCAGTCGCAACGTGCCTTGGAAGCCTTTGATTCCTGGAGCTATCCTGATCGGATTCAGCTTGACTGTGCTTAATAGTATTCTCAGTCTGAGCATTATCTCTCTGGGTAATCGTTATCAGGCCTATGGTGTGATAGGTGGTGTCCTTGTGTTGACTCTCTGGGTCTGGATTACGGGGTTAATTTTGTATTTTGGTCAATGTTGGAGTGTGGAGCTGGCCGTACGCTTTAGGCCTCGCCAACAGTGACAACCGAACAAGACGATCTCTTGAACTTCCGGTTTGTTTTGCGAAGCTGAGTTTGAAGTGAATGGCCTGTCTGTCTGAACCATGAACCGTCCGCCTGCGTTGCTCTGGTTTGGCATTCTTCTGTTGCTGTTGCTGCCCACTGCGGCCGGCAGGGTGCTGCTGGATCTTGTCGGTGGCGTGGCTTTGGTTCTTCTCGCGTTGCCGCTGCTGCTCACCGGTGCAGGGTGGATTGGCTGGAAGGTGCTGAAGTCGCGGTTGGTGACCTGTCCAGCTTGTGGCACCGCCTCGTTGAAGGGACAGACGTCCTGCCCGGCCTGTGGAACAGCCCTTGGACAAGAGTCCACATCCGCGGGAGTTGGGGATGGTTCGATCCCGGCCAGTGATGCCACGATCGATGTCACCGCTCAGGATGTTGGTTCGGAGTCCTGAGCCTGCAGCTGACGCTCCCTTAGGAATAGAAAAAACGGAGCTGCACAGGCGAAGGCGACGCCAAAGCTGAGCGGAATCGCCAGCCACCAGCCTCTGATCTTCTGGCGTGGACCTTCCACGCAAATCCAAAGCGTTACCGCAGTTGCTCCGATCAGCAGGTCAGCGCTGAGGGAGCGTGCTGCAGCGGTGCTTGAGGCGTCTGCCACGAAGCGGGCCAGATCAAAGGCCTGGCCCCCACTTTCAGCAATGAATTCCAGGTTGGCCTTCCAGGGGAGCACAGCCCCCAGGACGGCCAACGTCAGGTAGATCCAGGGAAGGGCTTTACGAAACATCGGTTGGTTGGAGGCTGTCGGGGTCAAGGGTCACCACGGTGTTTTCCACAGTCTTCAGCAAGCTCTCGCAATGGTCGAGATACACCTCCCCATGCAGGACGCGTTGCTGCAGCTCGGCCAGCGGTACAGCATCGTTCTGGAGGTCCGCCAGCAACAGGTCGAGGGCTTGCAGTGCTTCCTCATAGCTGAGGTCGGCAGCATCTTTCCGCCAGCCCTTGATTTTTGCCTTCAGCTCGCTCGCCTTGCTCATGGACTGATCGGGGGTTGGCTTGGTGCTGGTTTGGGACGCACCTGTTGCACGAGGGTATCCACGCTTCCGTCATGGAAGGTGACCGTAAGCCTGGAGTCGCGTTGGACCTGTTTCGCGCTGGTCACTGCGATTCCTTCGGCATCTCTGACCAGCGCCAGTCCACGCTTGAGCCAGCGCTCTGGTGAGAAGGCGCGCAACAGCGATCGTCTCTGCTCAAGCAACTGCCGCAGCCGTTGCAAACGCAGCTGAGGCGTCTGCAGGGCCAAAGCGGCGCGGCGGTCCAGCAGACGCTGACGTTCGCGCATCAGCCAGATGCCGGGCAGGTCCATCAGTCGCTGACGGCGTTGCTGCAGGTCCCGATGGGCGGCAAGTCTGTCCGGCAGCAGGGCGACGATCGCTGCCGTCGGTGTCGCGGCGCGATGATCAGCCACCAGATCAGCCACGGTTTGGTCATCCTCATGGCCCAGGCCGGTCACCACCGGAACGGGGAACCCGGCCAGATCGCGGCACAGCCCCTCGTCGTCGAACACCGCCAGGTCCTCGCGACTGCCGCCTCCACGGGCAACAACAAGGGCGTCGATGTTGAACGTCACCACTTGCCCTGCCAACCGACCCAGCACGTCCCTGATNCGTTGCGCCACATCGCCCTGCACGGGGATCGGCACCACCAGCATTCGTGTCAATGGCCAGCGTTCCCCGGCNGTGCGCAGCATGTCCGCCAGGGCNGAACTGGGCACACTGGTGAGGATGGCCAAGGTGCGAGGTTCACGNGGAAGTGAGCGTCGGCGGCTGGCATCAATCANCCCCGCCTCTTCCAGGCGCTGNCGCACCACTTCGAACTGNCGNANCACCGTGCTGAGGCTNGGCCGGATGTCNAGAANCTGAACATTGAGGCTGGCCCGNGCTGCCCAGAAATTNAGTTTNCCCACCACCNTGACGCCATCGCCATCGNNGGGGCGGTACTGAAGCTGNCGGANCTGTGATGCCCAGNCCACNGCNGAAATNCTGGCGTCGCCATCGGTGAGGGTCAGCCACAAATGCCCTTTTTTCAGCTGGGGCCTGGAGACNGTGGCCTCCACCAAAAAGCGTGGGGCGAATCCCCGCTCCAGCAGGTTGCCGATGGCGGTGTTCAGCTCAGCAACCGAAAAGGTCGGGATCCGCTCAGCGTTCAAGGTTTCGGTAGGCGAATCCCCAGTAAAGGCAGACGATGGCACTGATGGCTGCCACCACAACCGCCCAGGACTGGTTCAGTTGGGTGATGGCTACGCAAAAAATGACCAGGGCACTGCTCAGCAACCTGGAGCCATCACGACGGTTGTGAACGTAAAACGGTGCCAAAACGCTGACTTGGGGCCCTCCACTGTGNAGCATGATCGCNGTNGNNTGGGCAACAAAAAACCCCCCGGCGAGGCCGAGGGGNAAATTGTTGCTTCGAAGGNTTGATCAGCCGAGGCCGATCTGGGACAGGATGCCCTGGCCGGTGAGCAGCTCAGTGCCGAGGCCGATGACGAAACCAAGCATGGCCAGGCGGCCGTTCCAGGTTTCAGCGAAGTTAACGAAGCCGAAGCGTGCGTTGTCGGACATGGGGGTGAACCAGTGGTGGTTGANCCAAATGTAACAAAGGTTGGACTTTTGTTGCTTGTGTTTGCGGAGACAGACCAAGGGCNTTACNAGCTGGCGCCCAGCCTGCGTTTGGTCAGCGCTGTAGCCGGAGCGTCCAGCGGGTTCTCCGGCCACGGATGCTTGGGATAGCGGCCGCGCATNTCCCGGCGCACATCCTGNTAGCTCCCTCGCCAGAANCCCGCAAGATCGCGCGTTCGCTGCAGCGGGCGGCCTGCTGGTGACAGCAGTTCAACGGTGACCGGCAACCGGTTGTCCAGCACGGTTGGCCCGGANTCGGACCCGAACATCTCCTGCAGCTTCACGGCCAGCACAACCTCGTCCTCGTCGTACCGCAGGGCAGCTTCACGCCCGGACGGAATTTTTAGCTTCATCGGGAGCAAACGGTTGAGCTGCTGACGCAGGCTCCAGTCGAGNTCNCCCCAGAGCGCCTCCTCAAGGGCATCTGCCTGCACCTCATCCCAGCTGAGGCAGCCATCCAGGCACGGCCCAAGCCACTGCTCAGCCTCTCGCTGCAGGGTGATGCGGTCCCGGGCGGGCCAAGGGGCTCCCAGATGCTGATGGGCCAGTGCCAGCCGCCGTCTGAGTTGTTCGCAGCGCTCGGGCCATGGCAACAGGTCCAGCCATTCCGCGTCCTTGAGCTGGNTCAGTAGAAGTCCTCGGCACTGATCGGCGGGGGGTGCGGGCAGGGATTCCGTGCGCAGCATCAATTCGCCCAGCATCAGCCGCCTCTCGGCACGGATTCGTCGGGATGGCTCATCCCAGGTGATGTGCTCCACCCATTCGCCTTCACGGCGTGCCAGCTGCTCCACGAAGTGGCGACTCAAGGGCAGGGCGAGCTGAATCGAGGTGTCCCGGTGTCCCAGATTCACCCGGGCAACAGCGAGGGCGGCCGATCCCGTCAATGGATCNCCGGATCGCAGGGTCGCTCCCCTGCCCTGGCGAAGCCGGTAGCGCCCGGGTTGTCCAGGACGCTCGAGGGCAAGCCACTGAGGAAAAGCGGTGAGCACCAGCTCGGCGGCATCGATTGGATCGCTGTTGCTTGCCGACAGGGCATCGGGTTGCAAGCGCTGAAGTTGTCGCTCCAGTTGACGACTCAGATCGCGGAGCATCCCCAGGCGCTTCTGCTCTCGCATGGCTTGAAGGCGGGCGCCGAGATCGCATCCCACAGCCCCAACGGGAAGCGGGTCGCGCTCACTGAGCAGCGCTGCCAGATCGCAGCCAAGCCGCCCGCAGCCGTGGCGACGGGCCTCCAGCATCAGCAGCCCCAGCCGTGGGTGAACACCAAGTCCGGTCAGTTGCCTGCCGATCGGACTCAGTCGACCCGTCTGATCAAGGATCTTGAGTTGTTGAAGATGGCGGCGGCCCTCCTGGAGCGAGGCTTGCGGCGGTGGATCGAGCCAGGGAAGGCTCTCCCCTAACCCCGCTCCCCACAGCGCCAGTTCCATGACCAGCGGCTGTGGATCCGCCAGCTGCAGTTCCGGCTGGCTGAAAGCTGGTCGCCGCTGCTGTTCCCCAGGGGACCACAGCCGGATGCAGTGACCGGGGCCCTGGCGGCCGGCTCTGCCGCGGCGCTGATCGGCGCTGGCCAGGCTGGCCGGCACCGTTTCCAGGCCCTCCATGCCCGTGTTCGGGTCGTAGCGGAGTTGGCGACTGAGGCCGCTGTCGATCACAAGACGCACCCCGTCAATCGTGACGGAGCTTTCTGCAATCGCGCTGGCCAACACCACTTTNCCCTCGCAGCTNGCAGGGCAGGGCTGCAGCGCTTCGCTCTGNCGTGACAGCGGAATCTGGCCGTGGAGTGGCAGGACCTGCCAGTGGTGAAGCGCCGGAGCCTTCTCCAGGACGTCCTGGCAGCGTTCGATCTCGGCCAGCCCAGGCAAGAACACCAGCACGCCGCTCCCTCTGGGTAANGCCAAGGCATGGGCCTCAACGGCTCGGAGCANTTGCAGGGGCAGAGACTCGTCTGCCCGGGGTGGTTGGTGGGTCGTCGTGACGGGATGGGAGCGACCTTCGCTTTCGAGAACCGTCGCCTCAGGCAGACGCCCACGCAGGTCTGCCAGGTCGAGAGTCGCTGACATCAACATCAGGCTCAGATCCGGTCGCAGCAGGGGCGCGGCTTCCCGCAGCAGGGTGAAGGCCAGATCGGCATCACGGCGNCGCTCGTGGAATTCATCGAAGAGCACACAACCCACGCCCTCCAGGGANGGGTCGGCNTGGAGGCGACGCAGGAANAGGCCATCGGTGATGACCTCCACCNGGGTGCGGGANGAGGTCTGCCGTTCGCCGCGGACGGCGAATCCGATGCGTTCGCCCAGCGGTTCATCCAGGCTGGAGGCGAGACGCGTGGCGGCNGCCTTCGCCGCAAGACGGCGNGGCTCGATCATCACGATCTTGCCTTCTTTTGGCGGTTGCTNGCCCAGGNCGCCGATCAGGGCGAGGGGCACACGCGTGGTCTTGCCTGCACCCGGCGGGGCCTGCAGCAGAACCGTTGAGCCAGGTTTCAGGCGCTGGCAGAGCTCCGGCAGAAGCGGGTCGATCGGGTAGGCCGGCAAGCCGTTGATCGCCGTCAGTGAACCAGGTTGAGCACGGCCATCAACAGCAGGCTGCTGATGGCTCCAATGGCGGCCAGCAGTCGGACNAGAGGCCCGAGGGAAAGCGTGATGTNGGCCATAAAGAAAACCTTAAAGGCCGGACAAGATCCGTCCTAGCCCGGTTTCTCGCTGGAGCGGTGTTGCCATTCGCACGGCTTCACACATCGATCGGACAGCTCGATCAGCGAACGTGTCGGGTGCCGTCGACTGGGTGATATTCCTCNCCGGTGAGCTCTTCGAACACGATGGCGGGAAGACCTGTCTCGAACATGGTCTGCAAGGCTTCCTTCAGATAGGGGTTCCATCCCCCCGTGCTCACCTGGCCATGGCGCACAGTCCAGTCCCAGGTGCCCTGCAGGTCGCGGGGGATCCTCCCTTCACGGTCGCGGCGTGCCACCAGATCCAGGGATTCCACCAGGCCCACGGTGATCGGCTCCTTGCCATAGGCCGGCGTCAAGCTGAGCTCCAGTCGCACAGGATCTTCNTTNAGCAACCGCAAGCGGAAACGGGGAGGCAGTTTCACCCCNTTGATCACGGCTGCAACGATGCGTGTTCTCTGATCCACTCGGACGACCCCTGATCGATTCCAGATCGATGCCGAAAGATGGCATCTGTTNCTAACTTATTCAGCGCCGGTTCCAGGGGCNTCCGAGGACGGATCGTCCTCCCCGCTGAAGCGCACNGTCAAGAGAGCTTCGTCGGTGATCTTTCCGTCGTTATCGAGCAGTTCTGGATGCACCGTGACGCGGCCAGTTCTGTCCTTTGGTTCGGGCAGGGGACCGCTGGCGGCCCGAAATCCCTTCCCCATCACGCGAAANGCCTGCCAGAGCAGGGCCACAAATATGGCGCCGTACAGAAGGGGAAAAAGGGAACTGAGCATGGTGAGCCGGGCCATCCAGCCCCCTCATCCTGACTCTCGAAGGGCCGGAGTGGTCGCATGTGGTCACAGGTTTAACTGCTTTGCGGTTTGTTCAGGGTGGTTGCCCTGCTTACGGTCAGGTTCGGCATCTNCCGAATTTTCCTGGCCGTGACGTCAATCTCCTCGCTGGTGTCCCGCTCTGCTCTTGCGCCGTTTCTGGTCGGCGGTCTGGTCGCCGGTGGCGTAGCGGTTCACCTGGGCCTCGCACCATCCATCACGGCTCAGGCCCGACCTGTTTCAGCTCCGCTGTCGCGTCAATCATTTGTGGCGGCTGCGGTNGAACGCAGTGGTCCGGCCGTGGTCACCCTGGAGACCGCTCGGACGGTGAAGAGCCCAGGGATGGCAGGGGTCCCACGTGGGCTGCTCATGGATCCTCTCTTTCGTCATTTTTTCGGGGCCCCAGGGGCGATGGGACCGCGCTCCAGGGTGCAGCGCGGCCAGGGCAGCGGTGTGATTTTTGATCCCAAGGGTTTGCTGCTCACCAACGCCCANGTGGTGGAGGGNGCCGATCAGCTGCAGGTGGAGCTCACCGATGGCCGGCGCGTGTCAGGCCAGGTGGTGGGCAAGGACACCCTCACCGACCTGGCGGTTGTGCGCTTGGAAGGGAAGGGCCCCTGGCCCACCGCTGCTCTCGGGGATTCGGATCGGCTGAAGGTTGGCGATTGGGCGATTGCGGTGGGCAATCCCTATGGCCTCGAGAACACNGTGACCATGGGNATCATCAGCAACCTCAGCCGCAATGTTTCCCAGTTGGGTATCTCAGGCAAGCGACTGGATCTGATTCAGACCGATGCCGCGATCAATCCTGGCAATTCGGGTGGTCCGCTTCTGAACGCGGAGGGTGAGGTGATCGGGATCAACACCCTGGTCCGATCGGGACCGGGAGCCGGTCTTGGCTTCGCCATTCCGATTAACCGGGCGCAAAGCATCGCAGGGCAGCTGGTCCGGACCGGGCGGGCGAGTCATCCGTTCATCGGCATCGGACTCGCCGACGGCCCGAATGGGCCTGTGATCCGCAGCGTGCAGCCCAATGGTCCAGCAGCCCGCGCAGGCCTGCAATCTGACGATGTGATCACGGCGATTGATGGCCAGACCATGGGCAACTCGGCAGCCGTGGTGTCTGCCATCGAGCGCAAAGGTGTGGGCGGGACGCTCACGATGAGCATCCGTCGCGGAGGGACCACGCTCAAGGTCAGCCTGAAACCAACGGATATGGCTCAAGCGTCCTGAGCANGGGGTCCCGATCCNGGTCAGGCGTCGTTGTCCCGAAGCTGATCGACACAGCGGGTGATGCANTCCCCGTCATCCAGGGAGCAGGTGGTGATGCACTCGAAATAGGTCTCAACAGCGTCCCAGGTCTGATCGTGGGGGCCAGCGCCTGCGACGGACGGGTCATGGTTGCCAGGACGGGAGGCCATCGTCATCACTGCGGGGATCGGTTTTGTCAGCCTATGCACACGCAATCAGCAGGTAAAGAGAAATGAGTTTTCCTGCCTAAGTGCCTGTGAAGTTTTCACCTCGCAGGACTTGAGATCTCTGTTCAGGCCGCCTTTTTGCGCCTCTCCTGGCGTGCCTTCTGCTTCTCGCGGTTGGCCCTGCGCTTGGCGTCCTGCTCCGCGGTCAGTTGTTGTTCAATCAGCTGCGCCCTTTCCTCCGCCTTTTTTTCGAGGTAGTAGGCGTAATCACCCCGGTAAAGCACCAGTTCTCCGTCGCGAAGTTCAACGATCCGGTTGGCGACCCGTGAGATGAAGTAACGATCGTGGGAGACAACCAGAACAGCTCCCTCGAAGTCGCGCAGCGCGTCTTCCAGCATCTGTTTGGCCGGGATGTCGAGATGGTTGGTGGGTTCATCCAGCACCAGCAGGTTGCAGGGGCTGAGAAGCATCAAGGCCAGAGCCAGGCGTGCCTTTTCGCCGCCGCTGAGNTTGCCCACCTGCTTGAACACCGTGTCGTTGCTGAAGCAGAAGTTGCCCAGCAGCGAGCGGACCTCGGTCTGGGTCCAGTCAGGGACGGCCTCGAACATCGTGTCGATGACCGTTTTGTCCAGGTCCAGGGCTTCGGCCTGGTTCTGTTCGAAGTAGCGGGCCACAACGTTGTGTTCACCGAGCCTGGCCGCGCCGTCATCCGGCGCCTCCATGCCCATCACCAGNCGCAGCAGGGTTGATTTGCCTGCGCCATTGGGACCGACAAAGGCAATGCGATCTCCGCGCTCCACCTCCAGCTCGGCACCGAGAAACAGGATCTTGTCGCCGTAGCTGTGGGTGAGGTTGTCGATCACTGCCACCTGCGCGCCGGAGCGGGGAGCCGGTGGAAAGCGGAAGCTGGGACCGGAGACCGATTCGATTGGAGCCTCCACCAGCTCCACCTTGTCCAGTTGCTTCTCGCGGCTCTTGGCCTGGGTGCTGCGGGTGGCACTGGCGCGGAACCGATCGATGTAGGCCTGCTGGGTGGCGATCTCTTTCTGCTGACGGTCAAACGCGGCCTGGGTGGCCTCCTGTTCGAGCCGTTTCTGTTCAAGGTGGGCCGTGTAGTTGCCCAGATAGCTGCGGGAGATGCCGCGTTCGGTGGACACGATCTGNTTGCAGACCCGATCCAGGAAGGTGCGGTCGTGNCTGATNACCACCANNGCNGCGGNCTGCTCCANCAGNTANCCCTCNAGCCANTGNATCGTNTCNACNTCCAGGTGGTTGGTGGGCTCNTCCAGCAGCAGCAGGTCAGGGTCCTGCAGNAGGATTTTNCCNAGNGCGATGCGCATCTGCCAGCCGCCGGAGTANTCGCNNACCNGNNGTTCNGCNCCTTCNGGNNTGAANCCGATNGTGGGCAGCAGTTTGTCGATCCGTGCATCCAGCTCGTAGCCATGCAGCGACTCGAAGCGGCTTTGCAATGTGCCGAGCTCATGGATGAGCTGATCCAGGTGATCGGGGTCTTCAGCTGCCTTGTCGGTGGACATGGCCTCTTCCACAGCCTGCTGACGGTTCAGCACCATCGCCGCTTCCCCGAAGGCCTGGAACAGCTCCTGGCGAACGGTGCGATCCGGATCCACATCGAATTCCTGTTGCAGAAAGGCGATCCGTGGTTCGCCCTGGCGCACCACCTGGCCGCTGCTTGGTTCCTCGGTGCCGGCGATGAGCCGCATCTGGGTGGATTTCCCGGCCCCGTTGACCCCCACCAGCCCGATGCGATCTCCCGGCTTGACTTCCCAGGTCACATTCCGCAGCACCTCTCCGGTCGGATAGATCTTGCTGACGTTTTCGAGTCGCAGCACCGGTCTGGGACGTGGAGCACCCATCATCCCTGCCGGCAGACTGGGGAGCGGGTGACGAAGGTGTCAGGCCATGCTGAAACTGGAACAGCTGGCAGCCGTGGTTGTGGCGGCTGGACTGGCCATCGTCAGTTATTGGTTGTTTTTCAGCTGGGCCGGTGGTGGCGGCTACGAGCGGCGGCTACCGGCTCGAGAGCAGGCGGTTCTCGGCAAGCTCAAAGCCCCCCTCTTGCCTTGACCACCCAGCGGCTGCTGGCCTCGTCATCGAGGCTGGCCAGGTGGGAGCGCACCTCTTCCGGGGTGACGGGAAGACCTTGCTCGTCGCCGAACCGGCAGATCGAGGCCATGGCTCCGTTGGGATCCTGTAGGGCCTGACGGAAGAGAGCCTGGGTCTGGTCAGGGTTGTTGCGGATGCGCTCGTACAGCGCTGCGGCATGGCCAGACATCGGCGGCTGATCGGCTGCTGGAAAGCTATCGAGCAGCGTGGCGTTCGTCAGGCGGCCTGCTCAAGACCTTCATCTCTCTGGCCAAGGGCCGAGGCGTCTTCCATGCTGCGGGCGTCCATGCACAGCACTTTGCGCAGCTGGGCGTAATTGGCGGCCTGGCTGTTTCGTCCCTCTTGCGTGGCGCCGAATTCAGCGCGCTGGAGCACGTGGTGCAGATGGGTCAGCAGGTAGGTGCTGATCACCGCTGAGACCAGCACGTCACTGTTTTCAGGCGTGCGCTGGGGACGCCGCCTGGCGCTGCTGCGACGGCTGCGTCGCTGAGGGGTTGCGATTTTGGTTGAAGCATCGGGCATGGGGTACTCCGAGGAGGACCAATGCCCTCACCATAATCATGGATACTACCCTTGACCACCTCTGTACACTTTTTGGTAGCTGAGACTCCTTTTGGAGATCCGGTTGTGCCTACGCGTCAGACGTCCTCCAGCGGGAAGCCCAAGTCCCCGCGGATCCAGGTGGTCCTTCCGGAGGATCTCTGTGCCCGTTTGACGGCCATGGCGGATCAGGAATCGCGCACGGTCAGCAACATGGCCCGCGTGCTCATCCAGCAAGGGGTGCAGCGGTACGAACAGTCCTCTGATCACCCGGTCCCCTCCCGTGAGGAGCGTCTCAGATCAGCCTTGGAATCCCAGCAGACGCGTCGTCTGAGGGGAGCTCCCCGTCGGCTTCGCCTGCATCGTCCCTGAGCAGATCCTCAGGCCGGGGACACTTTCACGCCCAAGCGAGCTTCCCGTGCCGCCCCTGTGATGGCCGGTGCATTGCCCGGGTAATCGCTGACGTGCCACCAGGCCAGCAGAGCAAACACCAGGGCTTCCCGCGCTTCGGCGGGCACACCGAAACGATCACTTCCCCCCACGGCGACACCCCGGCAACGGCGACGCAGCTCCGCCATCAGCACCGGGTTGCGGCTGCCGCCACCAGCGACCAGCAGCTCCAGAGGCTGAATGCCCGTCCGTGCTTTCAACTGGTCCAGGTCCTGAGCCACGATCGCCGCACTGAAGGCGGTGAGGGTGGCCACCGCATCGTTGACCATTTGCTCGTTGACCCCTGCATCGTTATCCGTGCCGGTCCCTAGCTGCTGAAGCCGACGGTGGAGGTCTTCAGACCCGAAGCTTTCGCGCCCTGTGGATTTTGGTGGACTGCTCTGGAAGTAGGGCTCCTGGAGCCAGCATTGCAGCCAGTTGTCGTCGCAGCGACCGGCCGCTGCCCTGGCTCCATGGCGATCAAACAGCTCACGTCCCTCGCTGAACCGCTCCACGGCGAGGTCGATCAGGCTGTTGGCGGGTCCGCAGTCCCACCCCATGACCGGGGCACCACGGTCTGGTCCGCATGCGGGCGGAATCAAGGTGAGGTTGGCGATGCCGCCCAGATTCAACAGGGCACGCCAGCCACCGATCCTCCCCAGCAGAGCCCCATCGGCACGGGGGACCAACGGGGCGCCCTGACCACCCAGGGCCAGATCAGCCGCCCGGAAATCGTGCACCACCGGTCGTTGCAGCAGTTGGGCCAGCAGCGGGGCCTGCAGCAGCTGCCAGCTGGCCCCGCGTCGATTGGTGGCTGGTGGTCGGTGCCAGAGCGTCTGCCCGTGGCAACCGATCAGGGCCGCCCGCCCTTCAGGATCAGCGGCCTGGGCCGCCGCCGCCTGACGTTCGGTCACCGCCTCCGCCAGATCCAGCAGCGCGCCAGCTTGTACGGGTTCACCCTGGCCAATCGCCACCAGGCGTTCGCGCAGCTCGCCGGGATAGGGGCAGTGGTGATGGTTCAGCAGCTGCCAACGCGGCCGCTGGGGAGGCCCCGTGAATTGCGCCAGCACGGCATCCACACCGTCGGCGCTGGTGCCGCTCATCAGGCCAAGGCAAAGCATGGAATCCGAGATCAGGTCTTGGGCAGCCGTTGCAGGTCGTCCACCAGGCCCATCACCACCAGCAGATGCCCCTGCTCGAGCACGTGGGAGGCGGGAGGGTTCACGGTGAGGCTGCTCTGGGGCCCCGCGGCAAGCACATTCACCCGGAAGTTCTTGCGCAGGTTGAGGTCGCGCAGGGAGCGGCCCACAAAGGGCTCCGGCACCTTGATCTCCTCGATGCAGTGCTTCTCATCCAGTGCCAGCCGTTCCATCAGGTTGGGGCGCACCAGTTCCAGACCCAGGCGTTCCCCCTGCATGCGGGACGGGAAGATCACCCGGTCGGCTCCGACGCGCTTCAGCATCTTTTCGTGCAGATCGCTGGTGGCACGGGCAATCACCTGTCGGACCCTGCTCCCCTCACTGTCTTTTGCGATCAGGGTTGCCGTGATGCTGGCTTCGATCGGTTCACTCATCGCCACCACCACGGTGCCCATGTCAAGCACTCCGGCTTCCCGCAGGGACTCCTCGTCCGTGCAGTCCACCACCCGCGCCTCAATGCTGGGCTCCAGCTGACGCAGCTCATCCACAGCCCGCGTCGAACGATCCACCGCCAGCACATCCGCTCCGTTCTGCAGCAGTTCACGGCAGACGGCGATGCCGAAGCGGCCCACACCAATGACGGCAAACCCCAGACGATCCGTCCCTTGCAACGGACTCCACTGCCACCACTCCTTCATGGATGGATGTCCCATTGCTGGCGATCAGACATAAAGGTCCTCGCGGGGGTAACCAACTCGATTCTGGCGATGGATGTGCACCTGTTTCCAGGTCATCGCTTCCCAGATGGCGCTCAGCAGCAACAGGATGCCTAGCCGGCCCACAAACATTCCGAGCATCAGAACCGCCTGACCGAAGCGCCCGAGCTGGTCGGTGACCCCGAGGTCGAGGCCGACGGTGGCGAAGGCTGAGATGCAGGTGAACAGCATCTCGAGAAAGGTGAAGGGCTCTTCACCGTTGAGGTTGCTGGCGATGCTGAGCAGCAGGGCCATGCCCAGAACAAAGAGCAGTGAGGCCACCGTGATTCCGAGGGCCCGGAGCACGACCTTGTCGGGGATCTCACGGTTGCGGATCACGACGGTGTCCCGTCCACGCAGGGTGGATCGGGTGGCAGCCATCAGCGCCGCCACGGTGGTGGTCTTGATGCCGCCGCCGGTGCCGCCTGGGCTGGCGCCGATGAACATCAGGGTCATCAGCAACAGGGTGCCGGAGTCGGTGATGTTCTCCAAGGAGAAGGGAACCGTGGTGAACCCTGCTGTCCTGGCGGTGACGGATTCGAACAAGGCCGTCATCCAACGCTCCCGCCAGGGCATGCCGATGAACACCTCCCCCCGGTTGAGCCATTCCGTCAACGCAAGCCCCAGCGCCCCGAAGACCACCAGCAACACGGAGGTGCGCAGCACCAGTCGGGTGTGAAGGCTGAGGCGTCGCCGGCTGCGGCGCAATCCCTGACCGGCGAGATCACTGGTGACCCGCCAACCGAGTCCACCCATGACGATCAGCACCATGACCACGGCATTGACCAGAACGTTGTCGTGGTATCGCTCGAGGCTGTCGGACCAGAGGCCGAAGCCGGCGTTGTTGTAAGCCGAAATGCTGTGGAACAGGGATGCCCAGAGACGCTCGCTGCGATCGGGGATGTCGCTGAAGCCAAATCCGTACAGCACCGCTGCACCGATAAGGATCACAAGCGCTGCGGTGAGGGCGATGCCGCGGAAGGTGCTGCCGACACCGCCCACTCCGAATTCATCCAGGGTCTGCCCACGGTCCAGCCGCCGCCGCAGGCCGGTGCCCTTCACCACAAAACCCTGCAGAAAGGTGGTGATCGCCATTAGCCCCAGCCCGCCGGCCAGGATCATCAAGGCCAGCACCAGCTGACCGAAGGTGGTGAGATCACTGCCGATGTCGATGATCGACAGACCGGTCACCGTGATGGCGGATGTGGCGGTGAAAAGGGCTTCCCACAGACCGACCTTGCTGCTCGAGCACAGCGGGGTGGCCAGCAGCAGCGTGCCCAGCAGGATCACCAACAGGCCGGTGACCGCGGTGAACTGCGGCACGGTGAGCCGTCGATGCCAGCCCTGGCTGCGCTCGATCGCCTGGCGGAGGGGCACGGAGCTCGACGACCTCAGGAATTCGACCAGTGTTGATCAGGATGGGCCGTAACGCCACAGGATCAGGGCCGGCACCAGCACGGTCATGATCAGGGTCAGACCGATCCCGTAGCGGGTCACGTCCAGAAAGCGGTAGCGGCCGGGACCGAACACCATCAGGTTGGTCTGGTAACCGACGGGCGTCAGAAAGGACTGGCTGGCACCAAAAAGAACAGTGATCAGCAGTGCCGTTGCTGGCAGCTCCAACCCAGGTGCCAGTTGCACGGCCACCGGAGCAAGCAGGGCGACGGACGCGGCGTTGCTCATCACCTGGGTGAGCAGGGTGGTGCCGATGAACACGACCACCAGTGATCCGTAGGTTGGCCAGCCCTCGAGGGATTGCCGCAAGGCGGCGGCCATGGCGTCGGCCAGGCCGGTCCCCTGCAGCGCAACGCTGAAGCTGGTGAGCGACCCCAGCAGCAGGATCACATCCAGGCGGATGGCCCGCTGCAGTTCCCCCGGGCGTAAACAGCCGGTCGCCACCACCGCGACGGTGGCCAGAAGCACGGAGGCCACCAGGGGCACCGCGGTGACTGTCGGCAGCAGCAGCATCGCGATCGCAATGCCAACCACCATCGGTTTGCGGCGCACCGTGGGCAGGTCTTCTTCCAACCGGTCCAGCACCAGCAGGTCGTTGCTGGCCTGCAGGCCCCGGATCGAATCAAGGGGTGCCTGCAGCAAAAGCACGTCCCCCTCCCGCAGCACGACCTGGCCCAACCGTTCCTGCACGGTTTCCTGGCCGCGGCGTAGGGCCAACACCGTTGCGTTGTGACGCTGGCGGAAGCGCAGTTCCCGCAGGCTGGCCCCCGCCAGGGTTGATCCTGCGGGCAGCAGCACCTCCACGGTCTTCTGACCGCTCAGATCGCTGGAATCCAGATTGAAACCGGCGTTTTTCCCCTGCGTTGTCAGCTGAATCGTGTGGTCCTGTTGCAGCCGCAGCAGGTCATCACGGGTCACCCGGAGCAGCAGATGGTCGCCGGCTTGCAATTTCCGATCGGCCAAGGGGGGCAGCAGACGTTCCCGGCCCCGTTGGAGCTCCAGCACATCCACATCAAAGCGTCGTTGCAGTCGGCTGTTGTGCAGCGAGACGCCCACCAGTTCCGAATCAAGGGGAATGGTGACTTCCGTGCAATAGCTGCTGCGTTGGGGGGTCAGTCCCAGTTCGTCGCCATCGCGGCCACGATCCGGCAACAGAAATTTGGGGGCCAGCACGAGATACAGCGCCCCCACCAACCAGATCGGCAGGCTGATCAACGTGAAGCTGAACAGCTCGAGCGAACCGTGCCCCAGTTGTTGGCTGATGTCACTCACCAGCAGGTTCACGGAACTGCCGAGAAGGGTGAGTGTGCCCCCCAGCACCGTGGAGAAGGACAGGGGCAGCAGCACACGAGAGGGTGAGATGCCGCGGCGATGGCACCAGTTCTCCACCACGGGTAGCAGCGAGGCCACCACAGGGGTGTTGGGCACGATCCCCGAGACCGGGGCGATCACAAAAGCCATCAGGGCGATCAGACGCCGTGGTGAACGGATGCGCTCGGAGGCGATCAGGGCACGCAGCCGATCCAGGGCGCCACTCTTGAACAGGGCTGCGGACACTGGGAACAACCCCAGCAGGGTGATCAGCGCCGGGCTGCCGAAACCGGCCAGAGCTTCGGGGGGTGTGAGCACACCGCTGGCCACGAGCAGTCCAAGACTCAGGAGTCCCGTGAGTTCCGGAGCCAGGGCGCCGGTGACGAACAGAACGATGGCCAGAGCCAGAACCGCCAGGGTGATCAGAGCCTGGGGGTTCTGAAGCGCACTGATCAGCTCGACCATTCGGGCATTTGCCCTGCATCTGGATTCGATTCTGCCCCGGGATCGAAGAACTGCCCGCGCAGCCAGTCCTGCAGTCCCCGCAGGCCATCGCCGCGCTTGGCGGAGAGAAACAGGGTCTGGGGATCAAGGCGTCGGATCGCATCGACCGCCTCGAGCGGGCAGCGGTCGATCTGGTTGGCCACCACCCGCCGCAGGGCTGTGCTGCCGAGGGAGTCCAGAAGCTGATGCACGGTGCTGAGCTGTCCGGGCCAATCCGGATCGGCCAAGTCAACCACCAGCAGCAGCAGATCCGCATCGAGCGCCTCCTCGAGCGTGGCCCGAAAGGCCTCCACCAAGGGGGCGGGCAGATCACGGATGAAGCCCACCGTGTCGGTGATCAGCAGCCGGTCGGCGCGCCGTCCGGCGCGGGGCAGCTCCAGACGCCGGGTTGTCGGGTCCAGCGTGGCGAAGAGCTTGTTTTCCGCCAGCACACGATCGCTGGCCCGGCGCCCACAGAGGGCATTGAGCAGGCTGGATTTGCCCGCGTTGGTGTACCCCACAAGTGCAACGCGGGGCAATGAGCGGCGCTGGTCCCGCAGTCGGCTGCGGTGCTGTTGCAGTTGCTTCTGATCACGAAGCAGGCGTTCGATCCGCCGACCGATGGCACGGCGGTCCTTTTCCAACTGGGTTTCCCCTGGTCCTCGGGTCCCGATGCCACCGCCCTGCCGAGACAAGCTGCGACCCCGTCCCATCAGCCGCGGGAGGCGATAGCGCAGCTGGGCCAGTTCCACCTGCAATCGCCCGGCAGCACTGCCGGCGCGCTGGGCAAAGATGTCGAGAATCAGTTCACTTCGATCCGACACGGGGCACGCCAGCAACCGTTCCAGATTTCGAGCTTGAACCGGGGTGAGTTCCCGATCTGTCACCACGAGAGACGCCTGGCAGCGACGGACCTCGAGGGCAGCTTCCTGCAGTTTCCCTGTACCCCAGAGGGTCTGCGGGTTGGTGCCTCCAGCCCGTTGCGAGACCACGGCGATCGGCAGCCCCCCAGCGCTGCGGACGAGTCCCTCCAGTTCCGCGAGCTCCCGTTCGCTGCGGAGCACATCACCGCTGGACAGGGTCAGCAGCAGCACCTGTTCCTGGCCGGCCGGTGTGGTCGCTTCGGCTTCGGTCGGGGGGCGCAACCCAGGCTGGGTGGCCTCCTGCTTGCAGAGATCGCGAAGATCGCCTCGGTCGCAGTGGTGCCATCCATCTGCTGCGCTTCGCTCCGGCTGAAGCAGCTCGGCGATGCGGATGCCGTCGCTGCCCGGTTTCGCGGCGAAGCGCAGCCAGCTGATTGGGTTGAGATCAAGCGCAACAACGGCTTCGGAGGGGTCCTGCTGGAGCCCATGGCGACTGAACGGACAGCTCAACAGCCGCCAGCCGCCGCTGCGGCGCCGCGGTGCTTCGGGCAGATGTTGCCGCAGGGCCTCCGTTCCGGCCAAAGGGCCGAGCCAAAGCAGGCGACACAGCCCCCGGCCATCCAGCACCAGATGCATGGAGAGCTCAAGCTCCAGCACCAGGTCCGCCATCCGTTCCAGCGTGAGCAGGTCGGCTCCGTGCTCTTCCGGGTGGCGTCGGTGGCTGAGGCGATCGAGCTGGCGATGTTGACCCGGTCGCAGGCCCCGGGTCCGGCCGCCGAGATGGGCCTGCTTCAACGGTTCAGCAGCCAGGCGCCCGCGGAACGCAGCCCCAGGGACAGTCCGGGCATCCGGGTCAGATAAGTTGCGCGTCGGATCCGAAAAGCCAGAGGTCCGGCCAGGGTGATGCCGAGGCCGGTGAGGGTGGCATCACCAACACCGAGGCTCAGCATTTCGCCGAGATCCTGAAACTGAAATGGTTCAGGATCTTGCCCCTGCCCCACGGCACTGAGGGCGGCGGCGATCGCGTCGCCTTGCTGCATGGCCACCTGGGCGGTTGCGGGCCATGGATCGTCGCCGTAGCGGGCGCAGTCCCCGAGGGCATAGACATGCTCTTGACCAAGCACCCTGAGATCTGCGGCAATGCTGAGCGCCTCCCCCGGTTTGGTTTGCGGTGGCTCAGTCCGCGGCAGGGAAGGACGGCTTCCTGCACTCCAGATCAGGCCGTGGTGGCGAAGGCTGCTGCCGTCGTTGAAGCTGACGCGGTCTTTGTCCACCCGAGAGACGGCTGTGTCGAGGTGCAAGCACACCTGACGTCGCTCGAGGGCCGCGGTGGCGCGCTCCCGATTGAAGGCAGTGGATCTGGGCAGGATGCCCGGGCCCCTTTCAACCAGATGGATCCGGGCTGAACCACCCAAAAGATCGGCGAGTTTGCAGGCCAGCTCACAGCCTGTCGGTCCTGCGCCCACGATCACCAGTGCCGCATCCTTCTCGTGTTGTTGCCGCAGATCCTGCACACGCTCACGCAGATGGGTCACATCCTTCAGATTTCGGAAGCCAAAGGCATGCTCTCGAACGCCGGGGATCCCAAAATCGTTTGGTTCGGTACCGGTGGCCAGCACCAGATCACTCCACGTCAGTCGATCGGCGGAGGCGGTGGTGAGCTCCTGGCCGGCGAGGTTGATGGTGGTGACGCGATCCTGTATCCAGCAGATTCCCCGGCTGCTGAGCAGCTCCCGATAGGTCGGAGCCACTTCCCATGGTTGAAGTTCACCGCTCAGCAGCTCGTACAGCAGGGGTTGAAAGTGGAAATGCTCCTGGGGCTCAATCAGCACCACCGGACGATCGGGCAGTCGTGCGGTGATGGCCAAGGCACTGAACAGGCCGCCGAAACCACCCCCAACGATCACCACAGCCTCGGGTGATGGTGAAGGAATGGTCATGAACATGGAGGCAATAAGGCAACCCTAGGCACTTCAACCGGCTCCTCGGCAGGGGAGGATGGTCGGGTGATGGATGGGGGCCGCGGCATGACGGGCACGTTGGTTCGGGACGATCTCGAGGGGTTCCGTGGTGCGCTCGAGCCCATGACCCCTCAGGAGCGACTGGCCTGGGCCTGCCAGCGGTTCGGAGATGCATTCGCCCTCACCACCAGTTTCGGCATCCAATCGTCCGTGCTGCTGCACATGCTCAGCCAGCTTCCGGATGGCGCGGATGTTCCGGTGATCTGGGTGGATACGGGTTACCTGCCGGAGGAGACCTACCGCTACAGCGAACAATTGGTTGAACAGCTCAAGATTCGTTTGGTGGTGGCCCAGAGTTCGCTCTCTCCGGCCCGGATGGAAGCGTTGCATGGGCGCTTGTGGGAAACCGGCCAGGTTGACGATCTCGAGCTGTATCACCGGATCCGCAAAGTGGAGCCGCTGGAGCAGGCCCTTGATGATTTGCAGGTGAGCTGCTGGGCCAGTGGTGTCCGTCGCGGCCAGACGGATCACCGTCGGCTGATGAGCTGGCTGGATCCGATTCGAGAGCGCCTCTCCCTGCGGCCGCTGCTCGATTGGACGCCCAAGGACATCTTCTATTACATGCAGGCCAACAACCTGCCGCAGCATCCCCTGTTCGAGCAGGGCTACTCCACCGTGGGTGATTGGCATTCCAGTGGTCCGGACGGCGCAGACCTCAGCGGGCGGGACACGCGCTTCGGTGGTCTCAAGCAGGAGTGTGGAATTCATCTTCCGCAAGAGGCCGTGGAAGGATTGATGGGAGACGGCATCTGAGGGTGAGTGCGACCCGTGCCCTGCTGATCGGCAACAGCCGCTGGCACTGGGCAGTCCAGCAGGTTGAAGGACATCCCTGGACGTTCGATCACGCCGCTCCGACGCCAGATCAGATCAACACCACCGATCTGATCTGGGCCGCGGTTGGTGAGGTGCCGGACGCGCTTCGCCGCTCCGGCTGCTCACGGTTGAAGCTTGAGCATGTTCCCCTGCAGGGATGCCCGCCGTGGCTGGGGATTGACCGTGCCCTCGGGGCCTGGGGGGCATGGTCCCGTCAGTTGAATCGTGGAGGCGCTCCAGCCAATGGGCTGTTGCTGGTGGACGCCGGCACGGTTCTGAGTCTCACCTTGCTCGACCGGAATGGACGGTTCAGTGGCGGACGTTTGCTGCCTGGTTTGCGCTTGCAGTTGCAGGCCATGAATGCCGGCACAGCCCTGCTGCCCGTTGTGCAGGCAAATGCGATCCCGGCGCAGGCCTTCCCNGTTGAGACGGCTGATGCGATGCGAAGTGGCGTGATGCAGGGGATGGTCTCGGCTGTGGTTGAGGCCCAGCGGACCAGCGGCGCGCACCTTTGGTTGTGTGGCGGGGATGCGCCGTGGTTGGCAAAGGAGCTGAACAATCGCGGGCTCACGCTTGANNTGGACCTGGATCTTCAGCTTCAGGCGATGGTGGCCCTGCGTTCAGTCCTTACNCCAATCCCAGGTCGNTGAGAACGGTGTCGGCCATGCTGTCGGCCTTCACTTTCAGATAAATCTTCTCCAGCTTGCCCTCGGCATCCACCACGAAGGTGTGACGCATCATTCCCATGTATTCACGGCCCATGAATTTCTTCAGGCCATAACTCTCGTAACTGCTGGCGACTGCGCAGGGGTCCTCATCGGTGAGCAGGGTGAAGGGGAGCTCGTGCTTGGTGATGAATTTGGTGTGAGACGTGGCGTTGTCCTTGCTGATGCCCAGCACCTGAATGCCATGGTCTGCAAAGCGATCCCAACGATCACGGAAGTTGCAGGCCTCCTTGGTGCAGCCTGGCGTGTCGTCCTTGGGATAGAAATAGATGATCACCCGTTGGCCCCGCAGAGAGGACAGCTGGACGGGGTCACCGTTCTGATTGGGGAGGGTGAAATCGGGTGCCGGATCACCGATCTGGAGAGCCACTGGAGCCAATGCAACCAATNGGNCGAAGCGTAACGGCCCTTTGGCTGGTTCCGGAGCAGCGGGGATGGCCAACGGGGGTGACGCTGTCGGCTGAGGAGTCGCGCTGGGCGCGGGGCATGGCTGCTGGCAGGGAGGGGCAGTTCAGGCGTTCGCGCGCCTGGATGCGCTGCTGCCTGGCGGACCTGTTCGATCTGGACCCTGCGGCGGTGCCGCTGCAGGCGGCACCCGGTGTGCCCCCAACCCTGCCCATGGGTTGGGGGTGTCTCAGCCTCAGCCACTGTCGCGATGCCGTGGCCGTGGTCTGGTCTCACCGTGCAGTGGGCATTGACGTGGAACGAATGGATCGCTGCTTCCCCGCCGCTGCGCTCGCGACCCGTTACTACAGCCCNTCCGATCAGCATGCGCTCAAGCCGTTGGAGGGCGAGACACTTCGGCAGGCGGTGTTGCGGCAGTGGGTGGCCAAGGAGGCGTTGATCAAATTGACCCAGGGCAGCCTTGCGCTCGATCTGGGGCGGTGGATCTGTGGCTCGGATGACGACGTTGCCCACCATCCNTCACTGGCAGACCCGGTACCGGTGNAGCGATTNCAGTGGGATGCATGGGTTTTGGCCGTCGCNGGAGTACGAGGACAGATCAGTCCGATCTGCCTAATTTGATCGGTGTCTCGCGTCCGCTGGCGGACGGTCTTAGCGGCAATGCNGCACAATCTGGCCTCTCTGCTCGTCGCGTCGCCTCTGGCGGTGATCGGCGTCATCGGGTTGACCTCCAGCCATCAAGGAGGCGTTGTCTCAGCAGCAGCAGATCCCACGGATCAGAGTTCAGCCTTGGCGTTGTCGAACCTTCTGGCTGAACGTGAAATCACCCTGGAACAGCGGCGTGAAGCGCAGCAGCTGGTCAAGGACTTCACGCTGGGCCAGATGACCCGTCATTACTGGGGAGAATTTNCACCGTCCTTGAAAGATCTGGGGCTGAGTGCCCGAGAGCATGTCGTCACCCGGATGACCAGCGACGACCAGACCACAACGTTGTGGGTGATTCCTCCTCGTGGCACAGAGGCTTTCCTTGCCGTCGTGGAGCGTCGGGCAGGGCGCCTGATCGCGTGGTCGTGCCGCGGCGGCAAGGNGNTAATGCCGCAANAACCAGGCANAACATGCCCTTCAGGCTGGGTTCAAATCGATTGAANCGNGGATTTTTGATGNCAGACGCCANTCATCCATGGTCCAAATTGNACTGGATCAATGAGACTCGTGCTGCGCATTTGCGCCGATGTGCTGATTTTTACGGCGATCAGTTCGNTGGAATGCATTTCGATGTTGGCGTTTTTTATCCGTAGGGCTATTTTCANNNTGACGTGTTTTTCTTGCCGTCCGTGTTCAATCGTCTCTTCGCCGGCGTCCTCGCCGGTGCTTCCCTCGCTGTTCTGGCTGCTCCCGCAGCTGAAGCCGGCACCAAGCGCCCTGTTCGTTGGAACACCGGTGGTGCTGTCTGGACCACCAGCTCCAAAGCTTTCGCCAAGTTCTTCAAGACCGGTGAAATCACCGACCGCGCTCTTGCCTCTGGTATCAACAACTCCGGCTGGGAGGCCGAAGAGATCCAGGAAGGCATGACCAAGACCTACAAGGTCGATGTGGTCGGTGTTGCCCGCTTCCTCTACTCCAAGGATGGCGTCAAGTTCCTCAAGGATCAGACCGCTTCCTACTTCCCTTACTGGAAGATGAAGAAGACC
>NHIA01000053.1 GCA_002170825.1 Cyanobacteria bacterium TMED177 | reverse complement strand
GTGGGCAGCGTGCTGCTTGGGGTGCTCCGGGCTGAACTGCCTCGCGGCCGAAGGGGCAAGGTGGGTTCAGCGTTCCTGCGCAGCAACCTCCGACGCATCAAGAAACGGCTCGATCATGCCGAACACGGCGGTGCCCTTTTGCTTGGGGTGAATGGCGTGGCCGTCATCGGCCACGGCAGCAGCAAGGCTCTGTCGGTCGTGAGTGCCCTGCGCATCGCCCACTCGGCCGCCAGCCATGGCGTGATGGACGATCTTGCGGCTCTTCAGAGCGGCTGTGATTGACTGACGCCACTCGGTGTCGATCCGTCTTGGTCGAGCAGCTTCTCAAGACCGGCGGTGTGAAGCTAAGGGGTTGTGGCAGCGCCACACCATCACGATCCATCACGAACGCGGAGCTGGGCCTTCGGGTTGAAACCAGTGATGAATGGATCCGCAGTCGCACTGGAATTGCGGCACGACGGGTGATCGGGCCGGATGAAAGCCTGAGCGAACTCAACGGTCTGGCCGCCGAACGCGCCCTCGCCATGGCGGGTTGGTCAGCGGACAGCCTGGATCTGATCCTGCTGGCCACCTCCACTCCGGACGATCTGTTCGGCTCCGCGCCTCGACTGCAAGCCCGCATTGGCGCGGTCAACGCCGCAGCCTTCGATCTCACCGCCGCCTGCAGCGGTTTTCTCTTCGCCGTCGTCACCGCGGCCCAGTACCTGCGCACCGGCGCGATGCGACGGATCCTGGTCGTGGGAGCCGATCAGCTCAGCAGCTGGGTGGATTGGGACGATCGCCGCTCCTGCGTGTTGTTCGGCGATGCCGCTGGCGCCCTCGTGCTGGAGGCCTCCGATCCTGATGAGGACGATCTTGCGGGCTTCCTGCTGCGCTCGGATGGCCGTCGCGGTGAGGTGCTTCAACTGCCGCAAGGAGCCGAGCATTCGCCCTTGGTGGGCGATGCAAGCCATCAACGCGGAGGCTTTCAAACCATCCAGATGAATGGCCAGGAGGTGTACAAATTCGCGGTGCGCGAGGTGCCGGCCATCCTCGATTCGCTGCTCAACACAACGGCTACTGATGCTGCCTGCCTCGATTGGTTGCTGTTGCACCAGGCCAACCAGCGCATTCTCGATGCCGTGGCGGATCGGTTCTCCATCCCTGGGGAGAAAGTTCTGAGCAACCTGGCCTCCTACGGCAACACATCAGCGGCCACGATTCCAGTGATGCTGGATGAAGCGGTGCGCGACGGTCGGATCCAACCGGGCCATCTGATCGCCAGCAGTGGATTTGGAGCCGGTCTCAGCTGGGGTGCCGCTCTCCTGCGCTGGAGCGGCCCCGCGTAATCTCCCCGCACATCACACGGTCAAGCCATGGGGATTGCCTGGGTCTTTCCCGGTCAGGGCTCACAGAAGGTGGGAATGGCGGATCAGGTGCTGAACGTCAGTGGAGCCAACGAGCGATTTGCGCTGGCGTCGGAACTGCTGGGCCGTGATCTTCTGGCCATCTGCCAGGGGCAAACCGGGGGGGGGAACGGTCCTGATGACCTCAATGACACCCGCAACACCCAACCGGCCCTGTTTGTGGTGGAGTCCCTTTTGGTGGACAACCTGCTCAAGCAAGGCAGGGAAGCCTCGGTGGTCGCCGGCCACAGCCTTGGCGAACTGGTGGCTCTTTATGCCGCTGGGGTGTTTGACCTTCAGACCGGTCTCAGCTTGATGAAGACTCGCTCCGAGCTGATGGCCGACGCCGGCGGTGGCGCCATGACGGCGGTGATCGGCTTCGATCGCAGCCAACTGGACGACCTCGTGGCCAGCACCGAAGGCGTCAGCATTGCCAACGACAACAGCGATGCCCAGGTGGTGATCTCAGGTCAACCGGCTGCGGTGGAACAGTTGAGTGGGGCCCTGCGCTGCAAACGGGCCATCCCATTGGCTGTTTCAGGCGCCTTCCATTCGCCGTTCATGGCGGATGCAGCGGCACGCTTCAGCGATGTCCTTGATGCCGTGACCTTCCGCGATGCGCGGATTCCCCTGCTCAGCAACAGTGATCCAACCGCCACGACCAAGGCGGAGAACCTCAAGCAGCGGCTGAAACAGCAAATGACCACGGGCGTGCGCTGGAGAGAAACGATGGCGGCCATGGCCGACCGCGGCATCGACACCCTGGTGGAGATCGGCCCGGGCAATGTTCTCAGCGGACTGGCCAAACGGAGCATGGAAGGCGTGACCACCGCACAGATCGCCGGAGCAGGCGATCTCGGCTTGTGAGCGACGCACCGCTGCTGCGGACACCGGCGCCGACCCTCACCTATCAGCTGGTGAGCTCACTCCTGGTGTTTCCTGTGTTCAGGGGACTCTTTCGCGGCTCCACCGTGGGCCTGCACAACGTCCCGAAGCAGGGTCCGCTGGTGGTGGTAGCGAACCACGGCTCCCATCTCGATCCGCCGCTGCTGGGCCATGCCCTCGGCCGACCAGTCGCCTTCATGGCCAAAGCGGAACTGTTCGCTGTGCCGTTGCTTGGTGCGGTGATCCGAGCCTGCGGCGCCTATCCCGTCCGCAGGGGGGCCAGTGACCGGGAGGCCATCCGCACGGCCACAGCGCGCCTGGAGGAGGGCTGGGCCACCGGGGTCTTTCTGGACGGGACACGGCAGGTCGACGGCCGCGTCAATTGCCCGCAGCCCGGAGCGGCCCTCCTGGCCGCCCGCAGCGGCGCCCCGCTGCTTCCGGTAGCGATCGTGAACAGCCACCGTGCCCTGGGCAACGGCCAAATCTGGCCACGATTTCTGCCATTGCAGCTGCGCGTGGGCCCGACAATTGCACCTCCCAACGGGCGCAGGCGAGCTGATCTCGATGCGACAACCGCTGTCCTGCAGGAACGCATCAACGCTCTACTGGAGCAGGGTCCGCTGCATCCCTGAGGTCCTTGCCGGTCAGCACCCAGGCCACCGCGCGCACCACGTCCCGCCAACGCTTNAACTGACTTTCTTCGCTGCACTGCGGGGTGCACGCGACGGGCACGCCCGTGAGGTGAATGCCACGGCTGCCGGCCACCACCTGCCCNACNGCCATGGAGCGCCCNAGATGATCNGCGCTGGTCACNAGCAGAACATGTCGAACACCGCGGTCTTCGAGGTCATCCACCACCGAGGTGAAATTGCCGAGGGTGTCGCGCGCCCGGTAATCCAGCTCCACCTGTTCGGCCTTCAGTCCCTCCTCCTCGATCAACCAGCTGGCGTATTCGGGATTGCTTCCACCGCTCACCAACAACGGCAAGCCCAACTGCCGGGCCAGCCTNGCCCCGACCCGTTCCCGATCCACATCCCCCCCAAGCACCAGCACCAATTGCGGAGCCGTGGAATCNAGCAGGGCTCTNCGATATGGCGCCAATGGCCCTGTGCTCACCATCCAAGCCATCAGGCCTGCACTGAGCAGAACCCCTGCCCGTAAGCCGGCCATCAGACAGGCCCCACCGGCGAGGTGGGATAGAGCGGCAGAACCGGATTCCAGGGGAGAGGCTGACCACCCTGCACGGCACGTTGCAGGCAGCGCAACAACTGCACAACATCGGCGTCCACATCTGCAGAGGCCTGAACCGCCGGGGTCACCTGGTGGTCATCGGACAGCAGGTGGGGAGCCTCAAGTTCGATCACCTCGTCGACCTGCACGCGATATCGGCCGGCCACAACACCCCGTCGGAGCAGCGTCTGCGCGATCCAAAACGGTTGATCATCAGGCGCCAATCGGTGAGCCATCAGAGCAAAACTGCTGACTCCAAGCAATGGACAACAAAGCTGCTGGGCCAGTGTGCGGGCCATCACGACCGAAAGCCGCGTGCCGGTGAACCCACCCGGGCCCGTAGCGACAGCCAGCCCTTGCAGTGCGCCCCATCGGTCTCTTGGCAGCAGGGCCTCGACACGCTCAATCAAGCCGTTGGACAAATCCCGGCCGTCATCGAAACCCGCAACCCGGTGCGTCCCGCCNCNGACATTGGGATCCTGAACCGCCAGAGCGAAACGTTCCGTGCAGCTGTGAAGCGCCAACAGAAGTGGTGGCTCAGTCATGCGCATTCCGCTCGCTCAAAGCGGTACAGCCTCTCCTGGTCGCAGTCGGCTCCATCGCCCGGGGTCAGGAGCAAAGCTGTCGCAGGCACGGACGTCCCACTCCACTCCCGCACCACCTCCTGGTAGGTCGAGAACTGAAACATGAATGCGCGGTGAACGGGGTTCGAAATCTGGCGTTTCGCTGAGATGGTTGACGCCATGCTGACGTTCAACTGCGTGGTAGGCCTGACATCGGTCGACCCAGCTGCAATCCACGCAGATGCACATTCCTTCACCAGCTGCGTCTGAACCCATTTTGGAACGCGATCAGCAAGCTGTGCTGGTGTGGCAACGCCTTGCACCGGAACGCTGGCCCTTGCCTCTGGATCGGTTGCCGCAGGGAACAGCCCTCGTTGGTGGAGCGGTGCGTGATGCATGGCTCAATCGCTTGCATCAGGAACCGGACCTCGATCTCGTGGTCCCCAACAATGCCCTCGGCCTGACCCGCAGCTTGGCCAAGGATCTTGGCGGCACCGTTGTTGTTCTGGATGAGAAGCGGGATATGGCCCGCCTGGTGNTCCAGGGTTGGACTGTGGACATCGCCAGGCAGGACGGGCAGACCCTGGAAGAGGACCTGCAACGGAGGGATTACCGCCTGAATGCCATCGCGATGACGCTGCAGCCCCCCCTGCGCCTGGTGGATCCCACAGGAGGGCTGACAGACCTGTCCAAGGGCACCCTCACCGCAGTCCGTGAGAGCAACCTCACCGATGACCCACTGCGGCTGCTGCGCGGTCTGCGGCTGATGGCGGAGATCCCGCTGCAGGCGGATCCCAGAACTGTCGGCTGGATCCACCGCCATCGGCACCGTCTGGCGGCAGCAGCACCGGAACGGATTCTGGCGGAGCTGCAGAAATTGGTGGCCGGGCCTTACGCCAAACATTCCATGCAGCTACTGATCGACCTGGAGCTGGTCAGCCCCTGGGGAGCTGATCAGGCCCTCCCGTGCCAGGAGGATGCAGCCCTGCTTACGGAAGAGGAGCGGGCCCAGGCGCTGCCCCTGGCCCGATTGAGCCGCCTGATCAGTGCTGAGGGCCTGAAAAAGCTTCGAGCGAGCCGGAACCTCCAAGAGCGCTGCCGGCGTCTGCGTCACTGGCGTCAGACCATGCCAGACGACCGCGAGGCCCTGTCCGAGCAGGACCGGCTGCAACTGCATCTGGATCTTGGATCGGATCTACCGGCCTTGATTGTTCAGCTGGATTCGTCTCTCCAGGCCGACTGGCTTGCCCGCTGGCGAGACCCGACGGACCCGTTGTTCCATCCCAGTGCCCCCATGGATGGCACCACCCTGCAGCGGGAACTCAACCTGGCGCCTGGGCCGCAACTCGGTGTCCTTTTGCGCCACCTCCTCNTGGAACACGCCTTTGGNCGGATCAGTGGGAAAGAGGATGCACTCCTTGAAGCACAACGCTGGTGCGCCCAAGATCGCTGCGCACTGTGATTAACTTTGCAGGTGTCAACGATGACGCTCCGACACCGACGATTCGCATTCACTTTCCTTCATGAGCATCCGCCTGTACATCGGCAATCTGCCGCAGACCTTTGACGAACAGGAGCTGGGTGCCCTGCTCAAGAGTGTGGGGGAAGGAATTCGATTCAAGTCGGTTCTCGACCGCGAAACTGGCGTCTGCAGGGGCTTTGGTTTCGCCAACATCGACGACGAAAAACTGGCTGATGCCACGATCGAGGCCCTAAACGGCAAAGAGTTCGGCGGCAGCACCCTGCGGGTGGANCGCTCTGAACGTCGCGACAATGCCNCCGGCGGCAACCGCCGTGGCGGAGCTCAAGGCGGTGGCAACGGACAGCCCCAAGTGGCTCGCAAAGCCGNGAACAAGGTGGTGCACAGCGACGCCCCAGGCGAAGCAGCACCTGATCCNCGCTGGGCCGGCGAGCTGTCGAAGCTCAAGGATCTCCTGGCCAATCAGAAGACAGCTGTCTGAAACGACAGCTCTCACNACGAAGGTCAAGCCAAATCATTCCCCCCTGTGGATTCAGTCCCAGGGGGATTTTTGTTGGCGTGCTTCAGCGGGACTGGGCCAACACAAAGGAACGGGGCAAATCCAGCAGTTTGCTGACCTTGCCCACGTAGGCCCGGTGGTTGAACACGTCGTAATCAACCCGCTCGATCGCATCGAGGATCCCGCGGTANAGCCGAAGTGAGGTCCAGACGGGCCAGCGAGCGTCTCGGGAGAGCCAGCGCACCCCCGCTTCCGAACGGGCGAACCAGTCTCTGGCCCGCTGCAGCTGGAAGCCCATCAACTCTNTCCAGGCGCCGTTGAGGCGACCGGCCATCAGATCCTCCTCGGAGTAGCCAAAGCGCTCAAGATCCTCAAGCGGNAGATAGATGCGNCCGCGNCCTCGGTCTTCGCCCACGTCCCGCAGGATGTTTGTGAGCTGATTGGCGATGCCNAGGGCCACCGCCGCGTCGGAGGTATCAGGCCTGTCACTCCAGGGAGCTGAGGTGTAGGCACCATCAACACCCATGACCCCCTGGGTCATCAAGCCAACGGTTCCGGCAACCCTGTAGCAATAGAGCTTCAGATCCTCGAAACGGGGGTAGCGGGTCCACGTGAGATCCATGCGCTGACCGTCGATCATGTCCAGGTAGGGCTGGATGTCCTGCGGGAAGCGTTCAAGCGTGTCCACCATCACGGCATCGAGATCGTCCTCCACGCCGCCCTTAAAGAGGGCACGGGTCTTGTCCTCCCAGCGGTCCAGCCGTTCGGCCAGCTCCTCCACAGGACGGGCCTGAGCCTCTGGACTGTCCATCAGCTCATCGGTCCGACGACACCACACGTAGATGGCCCAGATGGCACGACGCTTCTCAGGGGGGAGCAGCAGGGTGCCCAGATAGAACGTTTTGGCCCACTCGGCGGTTTCCCGACGACAGGCCTCGAAGGCTGCGTCGAGATCCGGGGCTGCGAGAGGCATCACTCAGGCCGCGACCGGCTCGCTGACTGGGGATGATGATGCCAGCTGATCCCGCTTGCGGTCCACAGCTCCGGCACAGAGTTTGCCGCTGAGCACCGCCCCTTCCATCGACGCGAGGTAGCGCTGCATTGTGTAGTCACCCGCGAGGAAGAAGTTCTTGATCGGGGTGGTCTGATCAGGGCGCAGCTGCTGGCAGCCGGGGGTGGTCTTGTAAACGGAGAGCGGCGTCTTCACAACTTTGTACTTGCGCAACGTGGCGGGATTGTCCCCGCTGAAGTGCGTCGGGAACAGCTTGTTCAGCTCTCCCATGGTCGCTTCGATGATGTCCTCATCGCTGCGACCGATCCAATCTTTGGCTGGGGCGAAAACCAGTTCAAGCATCGAGCGATCCGGGTCTTCGTATTCCTTGCAGGTGATGCTCATGTCGGCATAGACGCTGAGCAATGGCGAGCGGCTGAACAGCAGGTGGTCGATATCCGTGAGCTTGCGGTCGAACCAGAGGTGAAGGTTGATCACCGGTACGCCCCGCAGACCATCAAGCTTGCGGAACACCTCCATCTGTTTCCAAGGTTCCGGCAGCAGCAGCTTGAACGGATCAACGGGTAATGCACTGACATAAGCGTCAGCCGTGAGATCAAAGCTCTCTTTGCCTTTCACGCCACCGATGTGGAACGCCGCCACAGTGCCGTCATGGTTGAGCTTGATCTCCCGCAACGGGCAATCCAGGTGCACTTCGCCACCAAGGGACTCGACATACTCAACAACCGGTTCACACAGGCGTTCTGGAGGGGCCCCATCGAGGAACGCCATCTGTGAACCGTTTTTTTCCTGCAGAAAGCGGTTCAGGGCTGTGAGCACAACCGTGGAGGAGATCTCATCGGGGTCAATGAAATTCAGCGCCTTGCTCATGGCGATGAACACTTCGTCGTTGACCCGCTCCGGAATGTTGTGAATCCTCAGCCACTCGGTCCAGGAGTACTTGTCGCACTCCTCCACATACCCCTGACCACGCAGCATGGCGGGCACCAGACCCAGGCCGAAACTGATCTTCTCCGGCCAAGTGAGCATGTCGTTATTGCCCAGAATCGCCGCAACACCGTTGATCGGCGCCGGCAGATCGGGGAAATCAAAACGGCTGTAGGTGCCGGGCTCCTCCGGTTGGTTGAAGATCATCGAATGGCTTTTCCACTGCAGCCGGTCCTCGATGCCGAGCTCCTTGAACAGCTGGAGCATGTTTGGGTAGGCACCGAAAAAGATGTGCAGACCGGTCTCGTACCAGTCACCGTCCTCATCCTTCCAAGCGGCGACCTTGCCACCGAGCACATCGCGCGCTTCCACCACGATTGGAGTGTGACCTGCATCGGCCAGGTACTTGGCGCAGGACAGACCCGCAAGACCGGCTCCGGCGATAGCGACGCGCATGCGGTGAGCTGAAAAGTGAAACCAACCTTAAAAGGGCTCGTTCCCCATTCGCTTCTTAAAGTCGACGCACGACTCCAACGAGCGCGCCATGGCTGACACCCTGCTGAAGTGCACCACCCGCCATGTGCGTCTGTTCACGGCCCGGTTGGAGAACGAGGATCTGGTTCCATCAGCCGACGAGCTGACGCTCGACCTGGACCCTGACAACGAGTTCCTCTGGCCTGACGCAGCCGTCAACAAGGTGCAGCAGCGGTTCCAGCAGCTGGTTGATGGTTCAGCCGGTGGTGAACTGAGCGATTACAACCTGCGTCGCATCGGCACGGATCTGGAGGGTTTCATCCGCCAGCTGCTCCAGGCCGGAGAGCTCAGCTACAACCCTGATGGCCGCGTTCAGAATTTTTCGATGGGACTTCCCCGTACACCTGAACTGCTGTGACGCCTTCCCGCTATGACCGTGAGCCCCGCGGTCGCGGACCGGATAGCCGCTTCGACAGACCCGAGCGATCAGCCCGGGGGCGTGGGGGGTACGACCGGCCAACCGCTCCGCCACCGCCCGGTGGTGGAGGGCCGATGCCGTTCAACACCCTCACCGCAGCGGTGTTGGCCGGTGTTCTGATCGTCGGCATCGGCATCGGCAGCGCCGTCACCAGCACCACCCAGGGCGATCAGGGCAACATCGCCAGCTCACAGCAGCTGGACATGGCTGTTCCGGATCCGGAGTTCTGCCGCCAGTGGGGAGCCAGCGCTTTTGTGATGGACATCGAGATGTACACGACGCTCAACCCATCCAGCAGTTTCGTCACGCAACCAACCCTGCAACCCGGTTGCGTGATCCGTCGTGAGAACTGGTCCGTGCTGCGCAAGGAAGGCGCCATCACCGCCAGCCAAGAGCGGGAATGCAAGCAACGGATGAACACCTTCGCCTACATCGGTTCCGTTCGGGACAAACCGATCGTTCGATGTGTGTACCAAACGGACATCAGCCAGAACCGTTTTCTGACCAAAGGCGTGGCGGACGACACGGTCGGAATCAACCCGGAAGCGGATCAGTTCTGATCCTGGCGGGGCTGGGACAGTTTCGGCTGGGGCTGTTTTGGCTGGCGCAAGGGGCTGTCCGCACTGGCGAAAACGGGCAACACGTCCTGACGGAAAGCTGCTGACGCCCTCGAGCTGTACCGGGCGGGGTGCGTGATCAGCTTCAGTTGCCGGCGCACCTGGAGGTCCGCCACCACGGGCCGATGAATCGTGCCAGCAGCCAGCTCCCGCTCAATCGACACCACAGGAACAAAGGCCGCCCCAAGCCCGGCTTGGACCGCATTTTTAATCGCCTCGAGAGAATTGAGTTCCATTTCAATGCGCAGACGCTGCACGTCGAGCCCGGAACGCGCCAAAAGCTGGTCCACCATCTTTCGCGTGGTGGACTGGGCATCGAGGCAGACGAAGCCCAAGCGATACAGGTCCTCTTTGGTGAGTTCCGCCAACCGGGCAAGCGGGTGTTTCACCGGCAACACAAGGGCCAGTTCATCACTGGCGTAGGGCACCACCTGGAGCAAATCGTTCAGCTCCTGCGGCAGTTCGCCGCCAATGATGGCGAGGTCGACCTGACCATTGGCAACGCTCCAACCGGTGCGCCGAGTGCTGTGGACTTGAAGCTGCACCGCCACATCCGGATATTTCTGGCGGAACAAACCGATCATCCGCGGCATCAGATAGGTGCCCGTCGTCTGACTCGCCCCGACGATCAGCGATCCACCTTTGAGGTTGTGCAGATCATCCAGGGCCCGGCAGGCCTCATGGCACTGACTCAGGATCCGATCGCAGTAGCTGAGCAGCAGATGGCCGGCTTCCGTGAGCTGCGCCTTGCGACCACCACGATCGAACAGGGAGACCTCCAGCTGCTTC
Organism: Cyanobacteria bacterium TMED177; assembly: GCA_002170825.1. Classification (GTDB taxonomy): domain Bacteria; phylum Cyanobacteriota; class Cyanobacteriia; order PCC-6307; family Cyanobiaceae; genus Parasynechococcus. Next base: position 26,623 of record NHIA01000053.1, on the reverse strand, counting down.
TCGAGGTTCTGGATCTGGAGGCTGACAGCGGGCTGGGTGACGTAGAGGCTGTCGGCCGCTTTCTTGAAACTTCCCTCACTGACGATGGCCCGCAGGATGCGCAGCTGATCCAGCGTGAACGGCAGATCGGCCACCGCAACCCAGACACGGAGCCAGAAATCTAGATCTGCCGCTGCCGACCGCCAGAATCACATGCCTTCATGCCGGCACCGATGCCCACATCTCACCAGAGCAGCCTTGTGATGCTGGTGCTGCTTGTGTTGTTTGCCGTGATCCACAGCGGCGGGGCTGCCCTGCGCACCAGGGCTGAAGCCGTGATCGGTCCGCGGGCCTGGCGGCTGGTGTTCGCTGCAGCCAGCATTCCTTCTGCCGTGGTGGTGATCGGGTGGTTTCTGGCACACCGTTACGACGGCATCCGCCTGTGGAACCTCCAGGGCGTTCCGGGCATGGTTCCGCTGGTGTGGATCGGCACCGCCATCAGCTTTCTGTTTCTCTACCCAGCCACCTACAACCTGCTGGAGATCCCGGCGGTGCTCAAACCACAGGTTCGCCTCTATGCCACTGGGATCATCCGGATCTCACGCCACCCCCAGGCCATTGGTCAGATCCTCTGGTGTGTCACCCATGCGCTGTGGATCGGCAGCAGCTTCATGCTGGTGACCTGCATCGGACTGATCGGGCACCACCTGTTTGCGGTCTGGCATGGGGACCGTCGCCTGAGGGCTCGATTCGGCGACGCCTTCGAGGAGCTCAAAGCCCACACGTCGGTTGTCCCTTTCCTCGCGGTGATCGATGGTCGACAGCAGCTCGCTTGGCGTGAATTCCTCCGCCCGGCGCAACTCGGCATCGTCATCGCCGTCGGCATCTTCTGGTGGGCCCACCACTTCATCGGCACGGCCGCGGCAATGGTGCGCAACTCAGCACTGGAGAGCCTGCTGGGCTGAGCTGCCTACACTCGGCGCAACATGTTGAAAGCGGATGCCTTCGGCCGCGGAACTCGCCTGGTTAATCCCGGTGTTGCCCCTCGTTGGAGCGGTCATCACCGGACTTGGCCTGATCAGCTTCAACCGCACCGTCAACCGTCTGCGCAAGCCGGTGGCCCTGCTGCTGATCAGTTGTGTCGGCGCCGCAGCGGTGATGAGTTACGCAATCCTGGCGGGTCAGCTGGCGGGGCAACCGCCGGTTGAACACCTGTTCATTTGGGCCAGTGCCGGCACGTTCAGCCTGCCGATGGGATTCGTGGTGGATCCCCTGGCCGCCGTCATGCTCTCCCTGGTGACCACCATTGCCCTGCTGGTGATGGTGTATTCCCACGGCTACATGGCCCACGACAAGGGCTACGTCCGCTTCTTCACGTATCTGGCGCTGTTCAGCAGCTCGATGCTGGGGCTGATCATCAGCCCGAATCTCCTCGAGATCTACGTGTTCTGGGAGCTGGTGGGCATGTGTTCCTACTTGCTGGTTGGCTTCTGGTACGACCGCGAGGGAGCCGCCCATGCGGCCCAAAAGGCCTTCGTGGTGAACCGGGTCGGAGACTTTGGCCTTTTGCTTGGCATCCTCGGTCTGTTCTGGGCCACCGGCAGCTTCGATTTCCAAGGCATTGCCGATGGTCTCAGCCAGGGCCTGAGCGCTGGCACCGTTGCCCCCTGGGCTGCCCTGCTGCTCTGCCTGCTGGTGTTCATGGGGCCCATGGCCAAGTCCGCCCAGTTCCCCCTTCATGTGTGGCTCCCCGATGCCATGGAGGGTCCGACCCCGATCTCAGCCCTGATTCATGCCGCCACGATGGTGGCTGCGGGTGTGTTCCTGGTGGCTCGCCTGGACCCGCTCTACAGCCAGTTCCCCNTCGTGCAGACCGTGATCGCGGTCGTCGGCACCATCACCTGCTTCCTGGGAGCCTCGATCGCCCTCACCCAGATGGATCTCAAAAAGGGCCTGGCCTACAGCACCGTGTCCCAGCTCGGTTACATGATGCTGGCCATGGGCTGCGGCGCCCCTGTGGCGGGCATGTTCCATCTGGTGACCCACGCCTTTTTCAAGGCGATGCTCTTCCTCGGTTCCGGCTCTGTGATTCACGCCATGGAAGAAGTGGTGGGGCACGAACCGGTGCTGGCCCAGGACATGCGGCTGATGGGCGGNNTNCGAAAACAAATGCCGGTCACGGCCATCACGTTCNTGATTGGCTGCGTCGCCATCAGCGGCATCCCTCCTCTGGCCGGCTTCTGGAGCAAGGACGAGATTCTCGGGCAGNCGTTCAACACCTTCCCGCTGCTCTGGCTGGTGGGATTCCTCACGGCAGGGATGACAGCCTTCTACATGTTCCGCCTTTATTTCCTCACCTTTGAAGGGGAGTTCCGCGGCAACGACACGGCAATGCAGGCCCAATTGCTCCGTGCTGCTGGCCGCGATGCCTCCGAACACCACGCCCATGGCGGCAGCGTTCACGAATCCGCCTGGCCGATGGCAGCACCACTGGCGGTGCTGGCGGTCCCCTCGGTGCTGATCGGCCTGCTGGGCACCCCTTGGAACAGCACCTTCGCCGGCCTGCTCAATCCCGAGGAAGCCGCTGAAATGGCGGAACACTTCAGCTGGGGCGAATTCCTGCCCCTGGCGGGGGCATCCGTAGCCATCTCCGTTGCCGGCATCACCCTGGCGGTTCTGGCCTATGCGCTCCGTCGCATCGACCTCGGCCAGCTCGTGGCTGGTCGCCTGCCGTCGATCAATTCTTTCCTGGTGAACAAGTGGTATCTCGATGCCATCAATGAAAAGTTGTTCGTGCGTGGCAGCCGCAAGCTGGCCCGAGAAGTCCTGGAGGTGGATGCCAAGGTTGTTGATGGCGTCGTCAATCTCACCGGCCTGCTCACCCTCGGCAGTGGCGAGGGTCTCAAGTACCTGGAGACCGGACGGGCCCAGTTCTATGCACTCATCGTGTTCGCCGGCGTGATCGGATTGGTGGTGCTGTTCGGAGTGATTGGCACGCCTGTGGCCTGAGCCTCACCCCCCCTCATGTGTGTCATCGCCTATCGAGGTGATGACAGCCAGGTATTGATTTCTACGATCCATCCAGTGGTGATCAGGACAGATCGTGATCGAATTCGCCGTCGCCGGGATGAGCGACCCCATCCAGGCGAGCGTGCCCTGGTTGAGCCTGTCCATCCTTGTTCCAATCGTCGGCTCCTTGTTGGTGCCATTTGTTCCCGATGCCGGAGATGGCAAGCAGGTGCGCTGGTACGCCTTGGGCGTCACCCTGATCACCTTTCTGATCACCGTCAGCGCCTATCTCAACGGCTATGACCCGAGCATCAGTGGCCTGCAGCTGAGCGAACGGGTGAGCTGGCTGCCGGATCTGGGACTCACCTGGGCGGTGGGGGCTGATGGGCTGTCGATGCCGCTGATCCTGCTCACGAGCTTCATCACCACGCTGGCGTGCCTNGCCGCCTGGCCGGTGACCTTCAAGCCCAGGCTCTTCTATTTCCTGCTGCTGGCCATGGATGGCGGCCAGATCGCTGTCTTCGCCGTGCAGGACATGCTCCTGTTCTTCCTGGCCTGGGAGCTGGAACTGATTCCCGTGTATCTGCTTCTGGCCATCTGGGGCGGCAAAAAACGCCAGTACGCCGCCACAAAATTCATCCTCTACACCGCCGGAAGTTCTCTGTTCATCCTTCTCGCCGCACTGGCGATGGGATTCTTCGGGGGCGGCACGCCGAGCTTTGAATACACCGCCCTNGCCGCCAAAGACTTCGGCACCGGATTCCAGTTGCTCTGTTACGCCGGCCTGCTGATCGCCTTTGGCGTGAAACTGCCCATCGTTCCTTTGCACACCTGGTTACCGGATGCCCACGGTGAAGCAACGGCACCGGTCCACATGCTGCTGGCTGGGATCCTGCTGAAGATGGGGGGCTATGCCCTGCTGCGCTTCAACTGCGAACTGCTGCCTGCAGCCCATGCCCAGTTCGCACCACTGCTTATCGTGCTTGGGGTTGTGAACATCATTTACGCAGCCCTCACCTCGTTCGCCCAGCGCAACCTGAAGCGCAAGATCGCCTACAGCTCGATCAGCCACATGGGATTTGTGCTGATCGGCATCGGCAGCTTCAGTGCCCTTGGCACCAGTGGAGCCATGCTGCANATGATCAGCCATGGNTTGATTGGCGCCAGCCTCTTTTTCCTGGTGGGTGCCACCTACGACCGCACCCACACGCTGCAGCTGGATGAGATGGGCGGCATCGGCCAGAAGATGCGGGTGATGTTCGCGCTCTGGACCGTCTGTGCCCTGGCTTCCCTGGCCCTGCCTGGGATGAGCGGTTTTGTCAGCGAGCTGATGGTGTTCGCAGGTCTCGCNACCGATGAGGCCTACACGCTGCCGTTCCGTGTGGTGATCTGCGGCTTGGCGGCCGTTGGGGTGATCCTGACCCCGATCTACCTGCTGTCGATGCTGCGGGAGATCTTCTTCGGCAAAGAGAAAGAGGAACTCGTCTCCCACACCAATCTCGTGGATGCCGAGCCCCGCGAGATCTACATCATCGGCTGCTTGCTGGTGCCGATCATCGGCATCGGCCTCTATCCGCGGCTGATGACCGACAGCTACAGCAGTTCGATCAATGCCCTTGTGGACAGAAATCTCGGAGCCATGGAACGGATCAGCCAACCCACCGCCCCGCTGATCCGCGGCCAGGCCCCAGCGGTTCCTGCCGTTCTGAGCGCACCGGATCTACCTGCTGCGTAAACAAGTGTCGAGGACGGCCCCAGTCCGGCCTGAAGTCCGTAAGTTCTGATCGCTTTCGCACTGCCCCATGCGTCAGATCAACTTCGGCCTGATCTTCGGCTTCGGACTGATCACCGTGTTCTTCACCCTGGCGAACACAACCCCCACGACGGTTCAGCTTCTGCCTGGCATGGCTTACACCTTGCCGCTGGCAGGACTGCTGCTTCTGGTTGCTGGCTTTGGTGCAGTGACAGCCTGGTTCTTCGCCGCCTGGACCGGCATGCTCAACAACGTTGAGCAGTTCACAAAAGCGAGCGAAGTCGAAGCGCAGCAAGTGCGGATTCAGGAATTGGAAACCGACCTCAACCGCTACCGCTCCACCGTGGAAACCCAGCTGGGGCTGCTTCCAGCCACCACCGTGAGCAGCAGCGACACTGTGGACGACGGCGACAGCGATAGCTGATCCCTTGGCAGGAGTGGCATCTCGCGTGCAGGGCAGATACCTTCAGGCCAGCCCTTGAGGTCCTTTGCAGCAGGTGGCTTCCACCGATGGTGCCGATGCCGGCGCCCGTCTGGCCATTCGCCTTCTGCAGGATGCTGCTGAGCGGGGGGACCTCGACCCGTGGGATGTTGATGTGATCGCCGTCGTCGACGGCTTCCTCGACCAGTTGCGTCAGCGCATTGAGGTGCCTGGCAAGGTTGCCGCTGTCCTCGCTGGTCGAGGTGGCAGTTATGAACGGGATCTCGCCGACAGCAGCGAAGCATTCCTCGCTGCATCGGTGCTTGTNGGATTGAAGGCCGAAGTTCTGGAAGCGAGCGTGCTTCCCTCACCCCCAGAGGTGGAAGAAGCCTTCGACTCAGATTTCGACGATCAGGGTTGGCTCGATCCCAGCTTCGATTTTCCCCGTCGACCAGAGCGTCATCTGCAGCGCCGACCCGTTGCGCCTCCGCCTCTGCGACGACCCGTCACGCTGGGCGAACTGATCGAACAACTGGAAACGATTGCTGAGCAACTCGAGTCCGACGAGATCGAGGCACGTCGCCGCCAGCGCCGCAAACGCTTCAGCAACCGTGAAGCCATTGCCCAGGTGGCAGGGCTGGCCCACAGGGAAAAACTGCCGGAGACCACAGCAGCCCTGGGGGTGTATCTCAACGGTTGGGAAGAAGCGCTGGACTGGGTTGATTTCGAGCAGCTGGTGCAGCATTGGAGAACAGTGGCGCCCAGCGACCTGGACACCGATCGGGTCGGCGTGTTCTGGGCTCTGCTGTTCCTGTCGTCTCAGGGCAACGTGGAACTGGAGCAGCAGGGATGGCTGCATGCTCCACTCCAGCTCAAACGGATCCTTCCCACTGGCAGCGTCACCCAGCTGCCCATCAGTCAGCTTCAGGTGCCAGCTCCCGTGCCGACCCGCACAACAGTGGCAGCTTGAGGGGAGGTTTAATCTTCACCATCTTGAGAGGTCAGTGGCGCCGATGAAGGCGATGATCCTGGCAGCAGGCAAGGGCACACGGGTTCAACCGATCACGCATGTGATCCCCAAGCCGATGATCCCGATCCTTCAGAAGCCCGTGATGGAGTTTCTGCTGGAACTGCTCAAGGAGCACGGCTTCAAGGAAGTGATGGTGAATGTGTCTCACCTGGCTGAAGAAATTGAAAACTACTTCCGCGATGGCCAGCGCTTCGGTGTGGAGATCGCTTACAGCTTTGAAGGNCGGATCCAGGATGGTGAACTGATCGGCAGTGCCCTCGGCTCAGCCGGTGGTCTGAAAAAGATTCAGGACTTTCAAAACTTCTTTGACGACACGTTCGTTGTTCTCTGCGGTGACGCCCTCATCGATCTCGACCTGAGCGAAGCCGTCCGTCGCCACAAGCAAAAAGGCGCCCTGGCCAGTCTGGTCACCAAACGGGTTCCGAAGGAACAGGTGAGCAGCTACGGCGTCGTGGTCACGGATGATCAGGATCGGATTTCCCATTTCCAGGAAAAACCCTCGGTTGAAGAGGCCCTGAGCGACACGATCAACACCGGCATCTACATCTTTGAACCCGGCATCTTTGAACACATTCCATCGGGAGTGTCCTTCGATATCGGCTCAGACCTGTTCCCCAGGCTGGCCGACCTGGGAGCACCCTTCTACGCCATTCCCATGGACTTCGAATGGGTGGACATCGGCAAAGTGCCGGACTACTGGCAGGCCATCCGCANTGTTCTTCTTGGNGANGTCCGTCAGGTGGGAATCCCCGGCAAGGAGATCAAGCCTGGTGTCTACACCGGTTTGAACGTTGCGGCCAACTGGGACAAGATCAACATCAGCGGTCCCGTCTACGTGGGCGGCATGACCAAGATTGAAGACGGCGCGACGATCATTGGGCCCACGATGATCGGCCCCAGCTGCCACATCTGCGAGGGAGCTGTGATCGACAATTCGATCATTTTCGATTACTCCCGCATCGGCGCCGGAGTGCAACTTCTGGAGAANCTGGTGTTCGGCCGCTATTGCGTGGGNAAAGACGGCGACCATTTCGACCTGCAGGAAGCCGCCCTGGATTGGCTNATCACCGATGCACGCCGCCAGGATCTGGTGGAACCATCTCCACAACAAAAAGCGATGGCGGAACTGCTGGGAACAGACCTCACACCTGCGGCAAGCTGACCGTGGCCTGTTCAAGGATCAGAGGAATTCTGTCCTCAGCCTTGATCGCCATCAGATGAACGCCCTGGACCATGCCCAGGTAGCGCTGCACCTGCTCCGCAGCGATCGCAACGCCTTCCATCGCCGGATCAGACGCGGATTCCAGCCTCTCGATCAACGCGTTTGGAATGCATGCACCTGGCACCACACGGTTGATGAACAGGGCATTTTTGGCTGATTTGAGCAGAAAGACTCCGGCCAGCACCGGCAGGCCAAGCGGGCCGGCAAGTTCGGTCTGAAACCGCTCGAGGGCCTTGGCATCCATCACCATCTGGGTCTGCACGAAGCGTGCCCCGGCCTCCTGTTTGCGTTGCAAGCGACGTTGAAGACCGCTCCAGCTGCGGGACTGGGGATCAGCGGCGCAGCCAGCGAACAGGCTGGTGGCACCGTCTACCAGATCGGACTTGACCGGATCCTCACCTCTGTTGAAGGCCGCCACCTGACGCAGCAGCTTGACCGATTCGAATTCGTTGACCGGCCTGGCGTCGGCCTGATCCCCGGCACGCACNGGATCACCGGTGAGACANAGCAGGTTGTGGATGCCGAGAGCATGGGCGCCGAGCAGCTCGCCCTGAAGGGCGAGCCGGTTGCGATCACGACAGGCGAGCTGCAGCACTGGCTCGAGGCCTCGATCCAGCAACAACCGGCAGACCGCCATGCTGCTCATGCGCATCACGGCACGGCTGCCATCGGTGACGTTGATCGCATGCACGCGTCCCCGTAATTGATCCGCCATGGCCAGCGTGTGAGCAGGATCCCCACCACGCGGGGGCATCACCTCTGCCGTGATCGCCTGCTGTCCGGATTCAATCGCGCGTTGGAGCGCCGTCGCCAAACCCATTCTCCCCGGAGGGATCCCACTATGCAGGATCGAAGCTTGTGACGGGCTTAACATGATGGCAATGGGGGGGTTGAGGCTCATGTCAACCAGCGACACAACCGATCCCCTGAGCATTGCCCTGTCGGCACGGGAAATCGAGATCATTGAATTGGTGGCTGAGGGGCTGACCAATCAGGAGATCGCTGATCGCCTCACCATCAGCAAGCGAACCGTGGACAACCACGTGAGCAACGTGTTCACCAAAACCGGCTCCAAGAACCGGGTGGCACTGCTGAACTGGGCCATGGACCACGGCAAGATCTGCCGCGACGGCTTCAACTGCTGTGCCCTTCCAGATGCCGACGGCCCCTGATCTTNAGTGAGGGGTTCACTGGCTCCGGCAGATCCTGAAGCGAGCAGGGGGCGAGGGGAATCTCGAACAGAGCCGCATAGTCCCGGCACGCGTCGATGCTGCGTCCGACGAAGCGGAGCATTCCTTCTCTGTCGTAGAGGCCGACCATCGCAGCGATAAACCACGTCACCAAAATCTAAAGCAAATCAGTAGGAGATCCCAGGTTTTCGTTCAGCCGTATCCGAAGGGGCGGCGCTGATCGAGCGGCCAGCTCTGCAANGGCTCGCGCGCCAACATCGCATTGGACCANCGCCCATCTCCTGTGATCTCCAGACCGCACCATGGCGGGATCTCGAGAGGTGTTTGGGCGGAGGGCAGTTCCACTTCGGCCAGAACCAACGGTGCATTGCGCCCGGCAAAACAATCCACCACCCAATCACCTCCAGGCAGGGCGAGATTGAAACGGGTTTTCTCCAGCCGCTGCGGCGCCAGGCACCAAAGCGCCTCGGCATCCGCCAAGGGGATGGCGTACTCGAATTCATGCCGGACCAGCCCAATGGAATCGGCGGGCGCTTTCAGGGTGAGCCAAGCCTTCTCCGCAGCCTTCAGTCGGATCCGAACCGTCACACCCTCCGGGCTGGCGGCGAGATATCCCTGGCGCAGCGGCTGGGCCGGTCCGGCAAGGGATCGCCACCCCGGATCGGTCACCAGAAAACGCCGTTCGATCTCAACACCCATCGCTCAGTTGTGGGACGGCTGCGCTGCGGTGAGGCTTCCAGCCCAGTGCAGTTTTGCGGCCAGGGTGCGGTAGTAGGACGGGCTCTGGTTCAGCAGCACCATCAAGGCATGATGCCGGGCCTGCTGAATGACGCAGCATTCGCCGGGCTCAAGCACCGTGCAGCCCACACCGTCCTTCCACAGCTTGATCCGGTGATCCCCAGCCCCAAGAGGCCAGATCACCAACCGTGCCCGCGGCGGCACCACAACCGTTCGACTGGACAGGCTCATCGGACAGATGGGAGCCACGACAATCGCATCGATACCCGGGTGAAGGATCGGGCCACCGGCGGCGAGGGAATAGCCGGTGGAACCGGTCGGGGTGGACAGGATCAGTCCATCGCCACGGATCTGATCCACCACCTCACCATCAATCTCCAGTTCAAGGGTGCAGGTGGGTGAAATCTCATCGCGGTACGCCCGCAGATAGAAGTCATTCAGGGCCCAGTGATGCTCTTCATCGTCCTCGACGTCGGGTTGCTGCAGGGGTGCTGGGGCATTCGCCCGTTCTTCAGCCGTGCGGCGGTCGACCATCGCCTGAAGCATCATCCGGCGCTCCATGGCGTATTGGTCATTGGCAAGCCGCGTCCAGATCTCATCCCCCCGCAAAACACGCCGGTCGTGGGTGAGGAAGCCGAGATGCCCACCCACATTGATGCTGAGAATGGGGATGTCATGAACAGCGAGATGGCGCGCCGCACCAAGCACGGTGCCATCACCGCCGAGGACCACCGCCAAATCCGGCAGTTCATCCTGGGTGGCCAACAGCCCNGGGAAGGGATTCACCCTGGCACCAGACATGGCCGTGACGACATCACTCCCAATGGCTCTGAGTTCCTTCGCGCATTGACGAGACTCGCGTTGGGCCGACTGACTGTCAGCCCGGTAGATCACCCAGACCCGATCGAGACGCATGGCCCCTGTGAACGGTTACCAGCGGAGCAGATTGAACTGTTCCATATCGACGGTAACTCTGTTGCGATAGAGCGACAGCAAAATCGCCAAGCCAACAGCAGCTTCTGCCGCAGCCACGGTGATCACGAACACAGCGAACACCTGTCCGCGAATCAGATCACCATCGATATATGAGGAGAACGCCATCAGGTTGATGTTCACCCCATTCAGCATCAACTCAATGCTCATCAACACGCGCACAGCATTGCGGCTGTTGATCAGACCCCACACCCCGATGCAGAACAGAATCGCTGCAACGAGCAGATAGGCCTGAAGCGAGGGGAGTCCTGAGAATAATTCGGTCATCGTTCAGGGAAAGTCAGGAAGAGCGACGCTCAAGCAGCAGAGGAGTGCGGGACTTTTCAATCAGACCCTGATCGGCGGATTCACCGGTCACGACATCCGTGGCGAGGACATCGCGACGAGCCAGCACGATCGCGCCAATCATCGCCATCAGCAACAGAACGGACGCCACTTCAAATGGCAGCAGATAGTCCGTGAACAANTGCTCACCGATGCGTGCCGTCGCTTCCTCACCGACAGCCGCCGGGCCTGGCAACGCCCAGGGGGTGGTCACCACCACCCGCACCAGCAGGGCCAGCAAACCGAAGCAGACCCCGGCCGACACCGCTCGTCGCACCCCAAGACCAGCGATGGCCTTGAGGTCCTCCCGCTTGTTCACGAGCATGATCGCGAACAGGATCAGGACATTGATGGCACCGACGTATACCAGCACCTGGGCTGCAGCAACGAAGCTGGCATTGAGCAGCAGGTAGAGACCGGCCACCGCCATGAACACACCGCCNAGCAGAAAGGCGGAATAAACGATGTTGCTGAGCAGAACAACTCCGAGGGCCCCTGTCACCACGATGGCGGAGAGCACCAGGAAGCAGATCAGCTCTGTGGTGGTCGCAATGGTCATGCGTCGCTGTCCTCGGCGTCATCGGTGGATTGTCCCTCATTCTTGGTGGGTGCCTTGATGGGAGGCGCCAGGGTTTCGAGCACCTGGGCTGGCAGCTGGCCCGCACGGGGCCGATCGGCAGCCACTGCATGGGGATCGATCTCACCAACCGGCAGGTAAACCAGTTCCTTCAACGGTCGCACCGAAGGATCGGTGGTGACGCTGGTGGGCAGACGGCCCAAGGCCACGTTGTCGTAGTTGAGGCTGTGACGGTCGAAGGCCGCCAGCTCATACTCCTCTGTCATGGACAGGCAGTTGGTGGGGCAGTACTCCACACAGTTGCCGCAGAAAATGCAGACACCGAAGTCGATGGAGTAGTTGCGCAACTCCTTCTTCTTGGTGGCCTTGTTCATCACCCAATCCACCACAGGCAGATTGATCGGACAGACCCGAACGCACACCTCGCAGGCGATGCATTTGTCGAATTCGTAGTGAATCCGTCCGCGATAGCGCTCGGACGGAATCAGCTTCTCGTAGGGGTACTGCACCGTCACCGGCCGGCGCTTCATGTGGTCAAAGGTGACCGAAAAGCCTTGCGCCAGATTGCGGGCCGCATCAACGGCATCCCGTGTGTAGTCACCAACCTGTTTGAGGAATCCGAACATGGCGAGAAGCCTGGAAGAGAAATGAGGTCAGTCCACCGAACCCATGATGACCGGAGAACAGGGATCGCAGGGGGTCAGCCGCCGAAGGCAACCGGGAATGCCAGTTTCAGCGCAGCCGTCACCAGAAGGTTGACCAGCGACAGCGGCAGCAGGAACTTCCAGCCGAGGTCGAGGAGCTGATCGATCCGGACCCGGGGTGTGGACCAGCGCAGGAGGATGGCCACGAACACCAGTAGGTAGGCCTTGAGCACTGTCATCACAATGCCGACTGAGCCCGTGATCACCTGCACCACAGGGGCATCGATCGGCTGTCCCAGCCAACCGGCCAGCCATTCCACCGGAATCGGAAAGCCCCAGCCGCCCAAGTAGAGCACCGAGACCAGAATCGCCGAGAGCACCAGGTTGATGTACCCCGCCAGGTAAAACAGGGCAAATTTCATGCCGGCGTATTCGGTCTGATAGCCCGCCACCAGCTCTTCCTCCGCTTCCGGCAGATCGAAGGGGAGACGCTCACATTCAGCCAGTGCGCAGATCCAGAAAATCAGGAAACCAACCGGCTGTCGCCAGATGTTCCAGCTGAGGATGCCGGCACCGTTCTGCTGGCCGACGATGTCCACGGTGCTGAGTGAATTGCTCATCATCACGATGGCCAACACCGAGAGGGCCAAGGGAATCTCGTAGCTGATCGACTGAGCTGCCGCCCGCAATCCACCAAGCAATGAATACTTGTTGTTCGAGGCGTACCCGCTCATCAGCAGGCCAATCGGTTGAATGCTGCTGAAGGAAATCCAGAGGAAGATGCCAACCCCGACATTGCTGATCAGCAGGTTCTGGCCGAAGGGAATGATCAGCCAGGACACGATCACCGGCACCACCACCAGGACCGGACCGAGCGTGAACAACAGGCTGTCGGCCCGTGCCGGGATGATGTCCTCCTTCACCAGCAGCTTCAGTCCGTCAGCCAGGGGCTGGAGGATGCCGAGAGCACCGGTGTATTCAGGACCGATCCGCTGCTGCACCGCAGCGGAAATCTTGCGTTCCAGCCACACCGACACCAAGACGCCCACCACGGCTGCCACAAGCACCAGCAGCATCGGCAGGGGCAGCCAGAGCAATCGGGCTGCATCAGCTGAAAGGCCCAACCCTTGCAGGGTCTGGCTGAAACTCAGTTCAAGGTCCAGTCCCGGACTCACCATGGTGTCGACTGAAGTGCCTGCAACTTAGGCGGCCGAAGCCATCTCACGCTCGTCAATGGGCATCCAGGCGCGTGGCTGCGATCCGGAATAGATCTGAGACGGTCGGAAGATCCGGTTCGCACCAAGCTGTTCGCGCCAGTGGGCCAGCCAGCCGGCCACCCGGGCAATGGCAAAGACCGGAGTGAACAAATCTCTTGGGATACCAAGCTTGCGGTATACCAGACCGGAATAGAAATCCACGTTCGGATAGATGCCCTTGGGGCCAAGGCGTGACTCCGCCTCCTGCTCGATGGCACGGGCCACGTCGTAGAGCTCGTCATGACCAAAGCGGGCGAACATCTCCTCCACGAGGGCCTGAAGGATGACGGCACGGGGATCCTTCACCTTGTACTCGCGGTGCCCGAAGCCCATGATCTTGCGCTTGGCAGCCATCGCCTCATCGAGATAGGACCCGGCGTTGTCCGGTGTTCCCACCTCTTCCAGCATCGCCAACACATCCTCGTTGGCTCCTCCATGCAGCGGGCCAGCCAGGGTTCCAACCGCTGACGCCACCACGGCATAGGGGTCGGTGAGGGTGCTGGCCGTGACCCGGGCGCTGAACGTACTGGCGTTGAGGCTGTGCTCCGCGTGCAGCATCAGGCACCGGTCGAAGATCCGCGCCGCCAGGGGATCGGGCTCCCGTTCCGTGAGCATGTACAGGAAGTTGGCCGAGTAGGCGAGGTCATCGCGGGGCTGAATCGGATCCTGCCCTTTTCTGATCAGCTGGAAAGCCGCCACCATCGTTGGGATCTTGGCGATCAGCCGCACCACAGCGTCATAGATGTACTGGGGGTCATCGATGGCCCGTCGTGAATAGAACAGACCCAGGGACGCTGCACTGGACTGCAGCGCATCCATCGGATGACCGCTGGCAGGGAAGCACTTCATCATGTCCCGCACCCGAAAGCTGACCCGCCGATGCATCTGCACGGCATGTTCGAAACGCGTCAGCTCTTCCCGTGTCGGGAGATCTCCCCAGATCAACAGATAGGCGGTCTCCAGAAAGCTGCTGTTCGCCGCCAGGTCCTGCATCGGATAGCCCCGGTAGGTGAGCAGCCCCTGCTCACCATCGATGTCGCAAATGCTGGACTGCGTGGCGGGCACACCATCCAGTCCGGGCCGGAGTTCGATCCCCGTGCGCGCATGGCGCAGGTCACCTGACTGCTGCTGAGCCACCACCACATCGTCGCTGTGGCAAACCTAAGCCGAGCGGTTCAGCCCCCTCAGGAATCCAGAAGCAGGCCCGGGCGGAACAGTCCCCGCAACTCCCAGCCTGACTGGGAACGACGCAACTGAACCAAACCGGCTTTGCGAAGCAGCAGTGAGCCGTGTGCCATTCCAAGAAGGTCACAGGCGAGTGCACTGAGGTCGGGCTCATGGCCCACCAAACCGACCCGGCCCTTCAGATCCGCAACCAGCTCCGCTGATGAAGCACCGGGGCAAAGGCGATCATCGGTGTCCAGAACAGGCGCCAATCCAGCCTGCAGGGCCAGCTCAGCCGTCTCCAATGCGCGGCGATAAGGGCTGGTGACCAAGCGATCCAGCCGGAGACCTCGAGCCACCAAGGTTTCCGCCACCGCCTGAGTGCGCTGCCGCCCAGCAATGGTGAGCGCCCGATCCGGATGATCACGGCCCTCAATCCGGTCCTCCGCAATGCCATGCCGCAACAGGACGAGATCAACCAAGCTCAAGGCGGGCATGGAGCGGNAGGACGGTGCTGCCGTCATCCTGACGATCCGCATCCAAACCGAGGCTGAGGCCCTGAATCCTGGGCAGCAGGGCCTGACCCGCCATCACCTGCATCAGNTTCCATGGCTGCCACTGCGCCAGGAGCTTCTGGGCCGGTTGTGACGCCAGCATCAGCGCCTGGGTCGGCATCTGCTGCCCCCGGCTCAGCCAATGCCATTGCTGCAGCCGTGGCTCCAGAGCATGGCCATCCCGCCGCGCCGCCAGCGCCGGCAGGGTTTCTCCCCACCAGTCACGATCAGCAGCAGTCGCCCGGGCCACGGCCAGCTGCGCTTCCACTCCGGCCTGGCGGCCGCGCTGCCGCATCAGCCGCGTCCACACCTGGGTACGTTCCCCATCTCCACTCAGCTCGGATCGTGCCAAGCCCTGGGCCTTGAGCTCGTCATCCACCACGTCCAGGTCCGGTTGGTGCGGCGCAGTGGCCAACAACCAGCCGTCGCTCTGCTGTTTCCAGAGCAAAGGGCCATCGTCCAATTCCGCCAAGCTGAGGGCCGTCGGCTCCTGGCCCAGACGGGCCTTGAGCAAGGGCCCCAGCCACTGGGCCAGAGGATGGGTTTCAGCCGGATCGAGCAAGCGGGCAGGATTGTTCAGCTGGGCCATCAGATCAGCTTTCCCTCCAGCACCGGCCACAAGATCGGTCCCACTNGGCCAGTCCGACGNAACGGTCTGATCGCGAAAACGCAACCTCCCTTCAACAACCAGATCGGCGGCCTCGGCCTGGACCGCTGCCACCAGACCATCGANTCCGGCCAAGCCATCGGGCAGGTCAAACCAATGCCGCAGGGCTTGGGGGGAGGCCGTCAGCACGGCTGCCCCATGGCCCAACAAAGCGACCTGACGTTGGAGGTCGTCATCACCAAGTTGGTGCTGTTGCTGCAGCTGGGACACATCCAGCACCCGCTCGAGCGCTCCGCGGCCCGATGCCAGTAGCAGCAGATCGTCATCGATCAGCGCTGTGGCCAGCGGCTGGGGCTGACGGCCCAGCAGGGCACCCCGCCCGCTGATCAGGCCCATGCCTCTGTAACTGCTGATCTGCAGATCGGTTCCNGCGAGACTTCGTGTTTGCCAGAAGCGCTGGAGNAANCGCCGCGCACCATCGCTGTCCCGACTGGTGAGCGCCAGAACCCAGCCGGGCGCATCCTGCGAATCCAGCAGCGTGAGACTGAGCTCAGGTCCNAGCCAACTGGCCAGTTCNCTCTCAAACTCCAGNCCGGCCAGAGCAAAGGCNCCATCCCGCCACTGNCGCATGCCATCACGGGCGATCCTTCGCTGCCGCGCCGGCGCCACCGCCTGGACGTAGGCCGGCAGCCGGGATGGATCCGCCAGCCAGTGCAGCGACAGGGCCGCATCGCGGGGCACAAACCGNGCCGCCCGCGGCAACTGCAGCGGCTGATCCACCAGGTGCACCGGACTGCGCTGTTGCAGCCCCCAAAGCAGGCCAGTGGCGAGAAGAACCAGCGACAGAACAGCCGCAGCCACCGCCGTCAGAAAGGAGCGGGCCTGCATGGGCCTGCGAAATCAGATGAGGTCATCTTCATCCATCACCGCAGAATGGCGCCATGGATGCAATCCACCCACGCCCGATTCAGGCCCAGGATCTGCAGATCTGGCTGCAGGAGGACCGTGCGGATCCGCTGTTGGTGGATGTTCGGGAAGACGGTGAACTGGAGCTCGCGCGGTTCCCCGCTGCCGTGCTGCATCTGCCGCTGAGTCAGTCAGAGGCCTGGCTATCGACCCTGCCNCAGCAGTTGACGCCCGACCGACCGGTGGTGGTGCTCTGCCATGCAGGCNTTCGAAGTCTCCACTTCGGTCTGTGGCTGCTGCAACAGATGCCGGACCTGGAAGTGTGGAACCTTGANGGNGGCATCGACGCCTGGAGTGTGCACGTGGATTCCACCGTTCCCCGTTACTGATGAAGCCCCTGTCCGCCCGACAACGACAGGTGCTCCAGGCCACGATTCACCATTACGTGGACACGATTGAGCCGGTGGGAAGTCGCACGCTGGTGCAACGCTTCGGCATCCCCGCCAGTTCGGCCACGGTGCGCTCAGCCATGGGAGTGCTGGAGAAGCGCGGTCTGCTGACCCAGCCCCACACCTCAGCTGGACGGATCCCCAGTGCCCTCGGCTATCGCCATTACGTCGATGATCTGCTGCCGGAGCCAGGCATTGCCGTGCAGCATCTGGAGCGGGAGCTCACGGGCCTGAGCCTGCGCTGGGCCGCTCTGGATGATCTGCTGCAGCAGCTGGCCCGCCGGCTGACCGACTTCACCGGGCTGATGAGCCTGATCACCCGACCGGAACAACCGAAAGCCCAACTGGAAGCGATCCGGTTGGTGCAGAGCGGTGATCGGCTGCTGGTGATGCTGGTCGAAGACAGCGGCCGGGCCAGCCACCTCAACCTGCGACTGCCGCCCGGCGCCGGAACCGAACTTGAAGCGATGGAGCGCTGGACCGAGCAGCAGCTCGAGGAGGGCGGTCTGAACTGGCAAACGTTGCCGACCCATCTGCAACGCAGTGGCGATGTGCTGCGCAGTGCCATGGACCATCCATCCATTGCGTCGGACACACCTTTGGTGGTGCATGGGTTGTCACGGCTGGTGGCGGAACCGGAATTCCACAGCGCAGCGGATCTGCGGCCGGTGTTGCAACTGATCGATGACCAACCCTGTGCCGTGGTCAGTGCCGTCGATCGACCATGGGTCTGGATCGGACAGGAACATCCCCAGAGGGCCCTTCAGGCCTGTGCTGTGGTGCAGGCCCCGTACCGATGCGGTGCTGCAGGAATCGGCCAAGTGGCTCTCGTCGGCCCGATGCGCATGGCCTATGCGACCGCCAAGGCCGCCGTTCAACGGGTGGCCCGCCATCTGGATCTGCTGCTCAGCTGAACGAAGCTGGGCTGAATTCAGAGCTGATCCCCCAACTTCTCCGCCACGGTGTTGACGTCCTTGTCGCCGCGGCCAGAACAGTTGATCACGATCTCGCTGCCCTCGGGCAACGTGGGGCAGAGCTGCTCCAGCCAGGCAAAGGCATGGGCGGTTTCCAGCGCCGGGATGATCCCTTCGAGCTCGCTCACCAACCGCAGGGCATCGAGGGCCTGCTGATCGGTGACTGCGGCGTATTCGGCGCGGCCGATCTCGCGCAGGTAGCTGTGCTCGGGTCCCACGCCCGGGTAATCGAGGCCAGCACTGATCGAATGGGCTTCCTGCACCTGGCCGTCGCTGTCCTGCAGCAGCAGGCTCATGGCGCCATGCAGCACGCCGGCGCGCCCCTCGGTGATCGTGGCCGCATGGCGACCGGTCTCCACACCATCGCCGGCGGCTTCCACACCGATCAAGCGAACGGAGGTGTCCTGCACAAAGGGATGGAACAACCCCATGGCATTGGATCCCCCACCAACGCAGGCCATCAGCACATCCGGCAGCCGCCCGAAGGCCTCCTGACACTGCTGCCTGGCCTCCTCACCGATCACGGCATGAAAGTCGCGAACCAACATCGGATAGGGATGGGGGCCCGCCACGGATCCGAGGATGTAGTGGGTGGATTCCACGTTGGTGACCCAATCGCGGATCGCCTCACTGGTGGCGTCCTTGAGCGTGGCGGTACCAGCGGTGACCGGCTGCACCGTGGCGCCAAGCAGCCGCATGCGGAACACGTTCAGCGCCTGACGGCGCATGTCTTCTGCGCCCATGTAGATCACACAATCCAAGCCGAAGCGAGCGCAGACGGTGGCTGTGGCCACACCATGCTGGCCGGCACCGGTTTCAGCAATGATCCGCTTCTTGCCCATGCGCAGGGCCAGCAGGGCCTGACCGAGGGCGTTGTTGATCTTGTGGGCACCGGTGTGGTTCAGGTCCTCACGCTTCAGCCAGATGCGGGGGCCACCATCCGCCCGCTTGTAGTGGGCCGTGAGGCGTTCAGCCTCGTAAAGCGGTGTGGCCCGACCCACATAGTTCTTCAGCAGGCGATCAAGCTCGGCGGTGAAGGCGGGATCGTTCCAGGCCTGGGCCGCCGCCTGCTCCAGCTCCGCCAGGGCCGGCATCAGGGTTTCGGGCACGTACTGCCCACCGAAGCGGCCGAAACGACCGTGGGCGCCGGGTCGCATCGATGGTTGCAGGCTGGAGGGATCCGGTGTGCTCGTGGTCGGCAGGGTGCTGGTCACGGATCCAGGGCAGTGCGTCGGCTCAGGGTAAGCAGAAGCGCTGCAGGCAGGATGGATCCGATTGCACAATGCGGATGCCGAAGGGCGGCTGGCAGGAATTCAGCAGCACCGAGAGCCTGCAACGGCCCAAGGGGCCTGCAGACCAAGCCAAACCCAAGGCTGAGCAGATGGTGCGGGTGCAACCGACCCGCGGCGGTAAAGGGGGTAAGACCGTAACGGTGATCCGCGGCCTGGAGTTGGATGCCGCTGGTTTCAAGGCCCTGCTGAAAAAGCTCAAGACGCGCATCGGCAGTGGCGGCACCATCAAAGACGGTGTGATCGAACTGCAGGGGGACCAGGTGGAGCTGACACTTTCGCTGCTGATGGCGGAGGGTTACCGGCCGAAGCGTGCGGGCGGTTAGGGGAGAATGCCGTCCACTTGCATCCCGTGGCCATGACCGCAAGCCCCACCTACGGAGAGCTCACCAACCAGGGGGCGTCCACCAACATTGCCTGGCACCAGGCCTCCGTCGATCGGACGGCCCGGGCTGAGCAACGCGGCCATCGCAGCGCCATCCTCTGGTTCACCGGTCTCTCCGGCTCGGGCAAGAGCACCCTGGCCAATGCCGTGAACGCAGCCCTTTTCACGCGGGGACTGGCCACCTATGTGCTGGATGGAGACAACGTGCGCCATGGCCTCTGCAAGGACCTGGGCTTCTCCGATGCGGACCGGGAGGAGAACATCCGCCGCATCGGCGAGGTGGCGAAACTCTTTCTCGATTCAGGCGTGATCGTGCTCACGGCCTTCGTCTCCCCCTTCCGTGCCGACCGGGACAAGGCCCGGGAGCTGGTTGAAGACGGTGACTTCCTTGAGATCCACTGCGCTGCAGACCTGGACGTGTGTGAATCCCGCGATCCCAAGGGTCTCTACGCCAAGGCCCGTGCCGGCCAGATCAAGGAGTTCACCGGAATCTCCAGCCCCTACGAAGCCCCTGAAGCACCGGAACTGAAAATCGACACCGGCAGCCAGGAGCTGGCTGAATCGGTGGAGGTGGTGCTCAAGGCTCTGGAGCAACGGGGGGTGATTCCGGCAGCGTGAGTCCCGTCCGTGCCGCATCGGCCAGGGTCTTGATGCAACTGGCCACCGGCACCGCCAGCAGCAGACCCAGCAGATCGCCCACCCCGAAGATCGCTCCCACGCGGGAGCCGATCGGCAGGGCGATCAACAGCCAGGCGGGCTGCAGACCAACGATGCTTCCCATCAGCCGCGGCTGGATCACCTGATCCACGATCTGACCGACAAGGATCGCTGACACCAGCAATTCGATCCCGGTGCGTGGATCCTGCACGCCGAGGATGGCGCTGACAAACACAATCGTGACGGCACTGGCGTAGGGAATCAGCGTGGTGAAGCCGATCAGAACGGCGAACAGAACGCCATAGGGAATCTTGAGCACGGCAAACACCACCAGCTGGCCAGCACTGAGGATCAACGCCAGCAGCACCTGCCCGGCGAAGTAGCCCCGGAAGGTGCGTTCCAGCGTTGTGCTGATCAACGGCCGCCAGCGCAGGGGCAGCCATTGCACCAGCCCCGCCGTGATCGAGTCGGCACCGAGCAGAAGAAAAACCGCCAGCACCAGCACGATCACCACGTTGATCGTGGTTCCCACGGTGGCGCCGAGGATCCCAAGCAGCCGCTGACTCAGCTGGGTGGCCACACGACTGACCTGGGAGACCAGATCACTGCTCAGATCGGCGAAATCGGCAGGCAAGCCATGGTCCACAGCCCAGGCCTGACCGCGATTGATCAACTGCTCGGTTGCGGCGAGGAGCGCTGGAGAAGCACTGATCAACTGGCTGAGCTGTTCGATCAACAGCGGCACCAGCTCAACCGCGGCGAAGGCCAGCAGACCAACGGTGATCAACATCACCAGGCTGATCGATCCGGTGCGCGACACCCCCCGTCCCATCAGCCAGCGGCAGGGCAGGTCCAGCAGAAAGGCGATCAACGCCGATGTGAGGAACAGTCCAGGAAACGGCGCGAACTGCACCAGCACCCGTTTGAGCACAAAGGCGTTCACCCCCAGCAACGGCAACACCAGTCCCAAACGCAACCAACCGGGCCAGGGGGTCATTGCGATCAGCTCAGGTGGACATGCCCTTGAGATACGCCGTGCTGCCCAGATCGAGCAGTCGGGCATCCTTGGCCACAACTGCATCGTGCAAGCTGCTGCGGTAGTCCGCCAGTCGCTGGGCGAGCCCCTGATCGGCAATCGAGAGGATCTGGGCGGCCAGCAGACCGGCGTTGAGGCCCCCACCGATGGCGACCGTGGCCACAGGGATGCCGCCGGGCATCTGCACGATCGAGTGGAGCGAATCAACACCCGAGAGCGCACGGCTCTGCACCGGCACACCGATCACCGGCAGCGTGGTGAGCGCGGCCACCATCCCCGGCAGATGGGCCGCACCGCCGGCACCCGCCACGATCACACCAAAGCCCCGCTCGCGGGCCTGCTCGGCGAAGGCCACCATCTCCAGCGGCGTGCGATGGGCCGACAGCACCCGCACCTCCACCTCAACCCCCAGCTCCCTCAGGATCGCAGCAGCGGGCTCCATGGTCGGCAGGTCGGAGTCACTGCCCATCACCACGGCAACGCGGAGAAGAACTGTCGTCACATGAAACAGCGGCAAGACTGTCATCGTCTCCCGCAGTGGCCTCGAAAGCCAGAGCTGATGCGACGGATCACTGACGTTCGCTTGCCCGCTCCCCTCGGCAGCGCCATGGACCAGCCCCATTGCATGGAGCTCAATAGCGATGGCATCGTCATCGCCGTCGACGCCATGGCAGATGCTGACCGCCATCGAGGCGAGAACTGGGCGGGCGACTGGATCAGCCCGCGCGGCATTGACCTGCAGATCAACGGTGGGCTGGGACTGGCCTTCCCTGAGCTGACCCCCAGCGATCTGCCGCGGCTCGGGGAGCTGCTGGAGCGGCTCTGGGCCGATGGCGTCGAAGCAATCGCACCAACCCTGGTGACCTGCGGCATCACACCGCTGCGCCAGGCCCTGGCGGTGTTGCGCCAGGCGCGGATGCAGCACCAGCCCAACCGCTGCCGCTTGCTCGGCGCCCACCTGGAGGGCCCGTTCCTGGCGGAGGCCCGCCGCGGCGCCCATCCGATCGAGCATCTGGCAGCCCCCAGCCCCCCAGCCCTCAACCAGCGGATCGCTGGATTCGAATCCGACATCGCCCTGGTGACCCTGGCACCGGAACTGGAGGGAGCGGCTGCCGTGATCCAGCGGCTGCGGGAGCTCGGCATCACGGTGGCCCTTGGCCACAGCAGCGCAACCGCGAACCAGGCCGCCACGGGGTTTGATCAAGGCGTCGGCATGCTCACCCATGCCTTCAATGCGATGCCAGGCCTGCACCACCGGGCCCCGGGCCCTCTGGCTGAAGCCTGCCGCCGTGGGGAGATTGCTCTGGGCCTGATCGCCGATGGGGTGCACGTGCATCCGACGATGGCGGTGCTGCTGCAGCGGCTGGCNCCNANGCAAACGGTGCTGGTNAGCGATGCCCTGGCGCCCTATGGCCTGGCCGATGGCGAACACCGNTGGGATGAACGNGTTCTGCTGGTCCAGAANGGCACCTGCCGGNTGGAGGATGGCACCCTGGCNGGCGTNACNCTGCCGCAGCTGGAGGGGGTGAANCGNCTGGCGACCTGGAGCGGCGCNNCAGGAGCAGCGATCTGGGGAGCCACGGTCGCACCACGACGGGTGATCGGCACCGCTGGGGCGTTGAACGACGCGCTGGTGGGCCAGCAGCTGACGAACCTGCTGCGCTGGGGCCAACGCGGGGGGGAGCTGCAGTGGACCTGTGCTGCTTAGGATCCCGCCGGTTTCCGCCCCGTTCCCAATGGCCCCCGATCAGCTGCTGGAGCAGAAACAGGCCGAGAAGCAGGAGGTGAAGGGCTACTTCGAAACCACAGGATTCGATCGCTGGAATCGCATCTACAGCGAAAGCGATGACGTGAACAAGGTGCAGCGCAACATCCGCATCGGTCACCAGAAAACCGTGGATGAGGTGCTGGCCTGGATCAAGGACAGCGGTGAGCTCAACGACGTGAGCTTCTGTGATGCCGGCTGCGGAGTGGGCAGCCTCAGCCTGCCCCTGGCTGCCATGGGGGCCGGATCGATCAGCGCGAGCGACATCTCCGAAGCCATGGCCAAGGAGGCGGAGCGCCGCGCCCACGAGGCTGGGCTGGACATGGACAAGCTGAACTTCTTTGCCAGCGATCTGGAGAGCCTCTGCGGCTCCTTCCATACGGTGTGCTGCCTGGATGTGTTCATCCACTACCCCCAGCAACCAGCCGAGGAGATGGTGAAGCACCTGTGCAGCCTCACGGAACAGCGCCTGATCGTGAGCTTTGCGCCTTACACCCCACTGCTGGCCCTGCTGAAGGGGATTGGCCAGCTGTTCCCCGGCCCCAGCAAAACCACCCGGGCCTACACCTTGAAAGAAGAGGGCATCGTGAAAGCAGCAGAAGCCTGTGGCTTCAAGCTGGTGCGCCGCAGCCTGAACAAGGCACCCTTTTACTTCTCCCGCTTGATCGAGTTCCGCAAGGTCTGAACTCCCTCAACGGGGGGAGGCACCTGAAACACAACATCCCCCAGTCGGGGGAGACCGGACAACAGCCAGGCATGCAAGCGGTAGCCACCATCGCCAGGGGTTGCCGATGCTGATACTTCTCGATTGCTCAGATACAACGGATCGCCGAGCAGTGGGCTGCCCAGCTGCGCCAGATGAATGCGGATCTGATGGGGGCGCCCGGTTGTGATCGTCACCTGCAAACGATCGCCATCAGCCGTGCGCTCCAACAGCCTCAATTCGGAATGGGCTGACAGCCGTTTGCGGATTGGCTCCTCCTCCATTGGTTCCGGCCCCCAGATCCAACCCAAGAGCGGATGCGGCCGTTCCACCACATCGCTGGTCACGGTGAGGGCCTGCCCCAGCTCCAACCCCGGCACCCGTTGAGCCCAGGCCTGATACACCTTGCGGCAACCCCCATCGGGCCGGAACCGCTTCGACCAGAGGGCGCGGGTTTGGGGCGTGCGGGCACACACCTGCAGGCCGGAGGTGAACCGCCCCAGCCGATGCACCGGCCGCGCACCGGTGGATTCCAGCAGTGCCGTGAGCGTGTGGCGCAGAAAGCCACCCCCGGGCATCACCGGCAATCCGGAGGGCTTGTTGATCACCATCAGATCGCCGTCGTCATGGATCGTCTGCCATTGATCGGGAATCGCCTCCTCCAGCCAGGGCGGTCGGCGCCAAATAATTGATTCGCCGCCAGTCAGCCGCCGATCCGCCACCAAGCGCTGCCCGTTGCAATCCAGTTCGCCGGATTCGATCCTCTGCCGCCAGAGCTCCCCAGCGGAATGCTGGTATCGCTCCGCCAGCCAACGACTCAACCAGACATCGGCCGCCCGAACAGGCACTCGATCCCTGTAGGTCCAGCCGTCGTTCAGCGCCGCCGGTCGCCAACCGGAGCTCAAGTCACCAGTCGATGCTCCAGGGCGTAGCGCACCAGTTCCGTACGGCTGGAGGTGCCGGTCTTGTTGAACAGACGGCTCACGTACTTCTCCACATTGCGAATCGACGTCTCCAGCTGACGGGCGATCTCCTTGTTCATCAATCCTTCCGCCACCAGCTGCAGCACACTCGCCTCCCGCGGAGTGAAGCTGTGCACCACCGGCTCCTTCGAGGGCAGTGCCTCGGCCTGGGCCAGCAGAGAGCGGATCTCGGTGATCTGCTTGGCCATCTGGCCCATGTCTGTGTCGGCAAACCGGGCCGCCTCCTGCAGCAGACGCTGCTGCCGCTGGGCCACATTGCGCACCCGTGCCACCAACTCATCCGGATCGAATGGCTTGGGGATGTAGTCATCCACCCCCGCCAGATAGCCCTGGGTGCGATCCGCCGTCATTCCCTTGGCGGTGAGGAAGATCACCGGCGTGCCGCCCAGCCGCTCATCCGCACGCAGTTTCTTCAGCAGGCCGTAGCCATCCAGCCGCGGCATCATCACGTCGCTGATGACCACATCCGGCAGCATCTGCAGCGCCTTGGTGAAACCCTCTTCACCATCCTCAGCCGTGGTCACATCGAAGCCCTCGTCTTCGAGATAGGCCTGCACAGCCGTGCGCAATCCCGGCTCGTCGTCGACCAGCAGCAGCCGAGGTGTCGGGCTGGAAGCCTCCTGCTCTTCCGCAACTGGTTTGGGGGCGTCGCTCATGACGGTGATCGCTCTGTCGGCAGCCTATGGACGCGGCGACTTCGGAGCCAGTGCGGGTAACTGCTGCTGGCGTTCGGGAATCAGGGTTGAGTAACCAAGCTCGAGCGCTTTCTGCCGCAGCGTCGCTGGGTCCTTGCCTGCGAATTCCGGCACACAGGCAGCCCACCACACCAGATGGTCCTCACGGTTGATGTCACTCACTGGACCGCCTGGATTGAGATTGCGGACGTAAACCGCCGTTGAGGTGCGCTTGATCCGCAGAGGATTGCCCGGGCTGCAATTCACCGTCTCGACGTAGATGTTCAGATCTGCAGGGAATTCCTCCCAGATCTTGTATTGGCGAAGCGGTGAGTCGGAGCCAACGGCCTTGATCCCGTAGATGCCGATGGTCAGAAGACCGCCAGCATCCGGCTTCTCAATCAGAACCTGCAGATCCGAGGGCCGCGATTTCTTCATCTGTTCGAGCACGTCCTTGCGATCGATCGCATGAGCCGCAGAGGAGGCGAGCACCAACCCCAAGCCAAACAACGCCGTGGGGAGTCGCAGATCCATCGCGAAAACAGAAGCCTGGCCCAGCATGATCGCAACAGTTGTGAGGATCCAGCTGCCAGGCCGTCCGCTCGCCTTCGATTTTCAAGCCACCACCCCCTGCGCTCCGGAGGTGGTGAAAGCGATGGCGCCCTACTGGTCCGATGAATGGGGTAACCCCTCCAGCCGTCAGCACCGAAGCGGCCTGAGCGCGTCAGCCGCGGTCAACCTGGCGCGGCGTCAGTTGGCGGAGTGCCTGAGCCTGACGCCGGAGCGCATCGTGTTCACCAGCGGTGCCACGGAAGCCAACAACCTGGCGTTGCTCGGCCATGCCCGGGCCATGGGATCCGGTCATCTGGTCAGCGTGACCACGGAGCACCACGCTGTGCTCGACCCTTTGCAGCAGCTGCGGCGCGAGGGCTTCCGGGTGACCCTGCTGACCCCAAGCCCCGATGGGCTGATCACCCCCGAACAGCTGGAGGACGCGATCACCCCCGAGACCCGACTGGTCAGCGTGATGGCGGCCAATAACGAGATCGGAGTGATTCAACCCCTGGCTGAACTGGCGGCGATCTGCCGTGAGCGTGGCATTCGCTTGCACAGCGATGCCGCCCAAGCCTTGGGCCACATCCCCCTGGAGCCGGATGCGCTCGGACTGGACCTCGTCAGCCTCAGTGCCCACAAGCTCTACGGTCCCAAGGGCATCGGCGCCCTGGTGATCCGGGAAGGAATCGAACTGCAACCGCTGCAGTGGGGCGGTGGACAGGAAAGCGGCCTGCGAGCCGGCACGCTCCCGACGGGTTTGATTGTGGGATTCGCCGCTGCTGCGCA
>NHIA01000052.1 GCA_002170825.1 Cyanobacteria bacterium TMED177 | reverse complement strand
GTGAGTGTGGAGCGCATCAGTTCAGCCCGAAAACCCTCCTGGGCTTTGAGATCGCCCGTCAGAATCAGCGCGGCTTGGGCGGGCCGGATCGGTTGCAGCCGCAGGGTGAGTTCGGTGATCAACGCCAGGCTGCCCCAGCTGCCACAGAGCAGGCGCATCAGGTCGTAACCGGCCACGTTCTTGACCACCCGCCCACCGGCACGGGCTTCGATGCCATCGCTGCGCAGCAGGGTGATGCCGATGATCTGGTCGCGCACGCCCAGGTGGCGCTGCCTCAGTCCGCCGGCCAAACCGCGGGCCACCAGCCCGCCGATGCTGCTTGTTCTGCCGCCGCGGGGTGCATCGATCGCCAGCCACTGGCCCTGCTCCGCCAGCAGCTGCTGGAGCATCGGGAGGGGCATGCCCGCTTCCACCGAGATGGTCAGGTCGTCGACGGCATGGTCGATCACACGATCAAGATGTCGGCAGCTCAGCACCGCGTGATTCGGATCCAGGGGAGCCCCCCAGCTGAGATGGTGGCCCAGGCCACTGGGAATCCAGGGTGTTGAGGTCTGATGCCACTGGCGAACCAGCTCGATCAGCTCGCTGCGGTTGGCGGGGGAGTGGCTCACGGCACGATGGTGCCATGAAGGTTGTGGTGATCGACGACGACCCCACCGGTTCGCAGACGGTGCACAGCTGTCCGCTGCTGCTGCGCTGGGATCAGGACACCCTGCGATGGGGGCTTCGGCACCCATCACCCCTCTTGTTTCTGCTGGCGGACACCCGGGCCTTGACCCCGGAGGCAGCGGTGGAGCGCAACCGCTTGATTGCNTCGAATCTGGACGGTGCCCTGGCTCAGGAAGGCTTGAACCGGCGTGATGTGCTGCTGGTGAGTCGTGGCGATTCCACCTTGCGGGGCCATGGGGTGATGGAACCGGCGGCGCTGGCCGAGTGCTTCGGTCCGTTCGATGCCACGTTTCACGTGCCGGCCTTCCTCGAAGGNGGNCGGACCACGGTGGATGGGGTGCATCGGTTGCATGGCCAGCCGGTGCANGAGACGCCCTTTGCCCGGGATCGGTTGTTCGGGTTCAGCAGCAGTGATCTGGCCCGCTGGCTGGAGGAGAAGAGCAGTGGCGCTATCCGAGCGGCGGCGGTGCTGCGGATCGGTTGGCGTGAGCTGGATGCGGCCTGNGGGNCAGGCCTGCCGNGGTTGCTCGATCGCCTGCGNGGGTTGTCCGGCAACGTG
Source organism: Cyanobacteria bacterium TMED177 (assembly GCA_002170825.1). Classification (GTDB taxonomy): domain Bacteria; phylum Cyanobacteriota; class Cyanobacteriia; order PCC-6307; family Cyanobiaceae; genus Parasynechococcus. Next base: position 10,794 of record NHIA01000052.1, on the reverse strand, counting down.
TCCGTGGTGGTGGATGCGGAACGGCANGCGCAGCTGGATGCCTTCGCCGCCGCGGTTCGGGGGTTGCGCGCTGAGAAGCGGTTTCTGTTTCGGTCGGCGGCCAGCCTGGTGAAGGCCCTCGCGGATCCAGGTCCGCCGCCGCTTGATGCGGCCGGTCTGGCTGCCCTGCGACGGCGNGGAGCCGATGGCCGGGGGCAACCGGGACTGGTGATGGTGGGCTCCCACGTGCCCCTGGCGGATCAGCAGCTGGAACATTTGCTGCAGGACTCCAGTTGTCGTGGTGTGGAACTGCCGGTGCAACGCATTGCGCGGGTGTTGGACGGGGGAACCCCGGATCTGTTGCTGGCGAATCTGGAGCGCGAATGGCAGGGGCAGCTGCAGTCGCTCCTGGCCAGCGGTGCCACACCGGTGCTGTTCAGCAGTCGCGGTGAGCTGCGGTTCGGCACGGAGAGAGAGGGGCGGCGCTTCTCGCGGGAACTGGCCCAGTTGATGGGGCGTTTGGCGGCGGGTTTGGCTTCAGACCTCGGCTATCTGATCAGCAAGGGGGGGATCACCACGCAGACACTGCTGGCGGACGGACTCGGGCTCGAGTCCGTGCAACTGGAGGGTCAGCTCTTGCCTGGCCTGTCGCTGGTGCGGCCCCTAGANGGCAGACATGCTGGCCTGCCGATCCTCACCTTCCCTGGAAATCTCGGTAACGCCACCACCTTGCGGAAGGCCTGGCAGGGGATGCAGGCCGGCTGAAGCGGCCAGCAGTTCCATCGGGTGATGCACGCGGGCACGTTCGCCCAGGTGGCGTCGCAACTGCATTGTGCAACCGATGTTGGCGCTGGCCACCAAGCTGGCGCCGGTGCTGCTGAGGTCATCGGCCTTGATCCGACCCAGCTCCGCCGCTTCATCGGGCTGCACCAGGTTGTAGATGCCGGCACTGCCGCAGCAGACCCCTGCCTCCGTGGCTTCGCGNAGCTCAAGCTTGGGGATGGCGCGCAGCAACGCCCGCGGTTGGGCCTGGATGCCCTGGCCATGAATCATGTGGCAGGCGTCATGCATGGCCACCGTGGTCAGCAGGGGTTNCAATTGCTGTTGGAACGTCTCGCTCAGGCCGCGGTNGGCGAGGAATTCCTGNACATCCAGCACCGGTGCCCGGAACTGGGTGTCGCCGTTGAGCAGGTCGCNNTAGGCCTTCATCGTGTGGCCGCAGCCGGANGCNGACACCAGCACGGCATCCAGGTCGCCTTCGATGGCATTGAAGCTGCGCACCAAATCCGTTCCCAATCGTCTGGTGAGTTCCTCTTCCCCCTGGTGATGGCTCACGGCGCCGCAGCAGCCCTGATCCGGTGGGATCACCACCTCGAANCCATTGGCCTGCAGCACTTTCACCGTGGCATTGCTGACGGCGGGATCGAAGCAGCGCTGCACACANCCCAGCAGAAGGGCGACCCGGCCGCGGCGNTCNCCNGNNGCCGGATTGATCGTTGGCAGGGCGTCGTTGAAGTTTTCGGGAACCAGCGCNGGCAGCAACTGCTCCATCGCTGCGATTTCCGGGCCGAACAAGCGGGTGAGGCCGGTGCGGCGGGCCAGGTTCTGCCATGGCGTGCCTGCGTAAGCCCTGAGCGGTTGCAACAACGCCCGCAGGCGTGANGGGTAGGGCAGCACCTGCAACAGCAGTTGCCGGAGGGCCACCTGCCAGGGATTGCGCTGTCCGGCTTNGATCAGCTTCGGCCGGGTGTGCTCGATCAACTGGTCGTAACGGACGCCGGATGGGCAGGCCGTGACGCAGGCGTAGCAACCGAGGCAGGTGTCGAAATGGCTGGCAACGGTGGCATCGAGCTCCAATTCACCNGCCTCGATCGCCCGCAGCGCATGGATGCGGCCGCGGGGGGAATCCATCTCGCTGGCCAGCACGCGGTAGCTGGCACAGGTGGGCAGGCAGAAACCGCAGTGCACGCAAGGGTCTGCTGCGCCAGGTGGCAGGCCGNGGAGCGAAGTGGGGGATGCCATCGTCAGAGTCTGGCGCGAATGGCAGCGACGATGCTTAGAACCGCTCGATGATCGCTTCGGCGAAGCCGCTGCAGCTCACCGGGCCCACCTGCGGTTCCATCAGCCGGGCCAGGTCATAGGTGACCTGCTTGTCGGCGATGGCTGCACTGAGACCTTTGGTGATCAGATCAGCGGCCTCCTGCCAGCCCAGGAACTCCAGCATCATCACGCCACTCAGGATCACCGAACCCGGGTTGATCCGGTCCAGGCCGGCATGCTTCGGCGCCGTGCCATGGGTGGCTTCGAAGATGGCGGCGTTCTCTCCGATGTTGGCGCCGGGGGCCATGCCNAGCCCGCCCACCATGGCCGCGGCGGCATCNGAGATGTANTCGCCGTTNAGGTTGAGNGTGGCCAGGATCGAATACTCCTGGGGCCGGGTCTGGATCTGCTGGAAGATGCTGTCGGCAATGCGGTCGTCGACCAGCACCATCTCTTTCCATTTGCCGCCACCGTGGCTGGCGCNGATGGCGTCGATCACCGCCTGAACTTCGGCATCGATATCTGCCTTTTTCTCTGGGGTGAGGCTGTCATAGCCCGGCTCGATCATCCGGGCATTGGCCTGCACGCTCAGGCTTGAGTCCTGCTCCAGGTTGCCGAGAATCCAGCTCTCCCGCTCGGTGATGCAGGCGTCGCGGAATTCCGTGGTGGCCAGCTCATAACCCCAGTCACGGAAGGCCCCTTCCGTGAATTTCATGATGTTGCCCTTGTGCACCAGGGTNACGTGGCGCTTGTTGCCCTCCAGNCGNAGGGCGTGCTGGATCGCCTTGCGGATGTGGCGCTGGCTGCCGGCCTTGCTCACCGGCTTGATGCCGATGCCGGAGCCTTCCGGGATCTGGCGCTTGCCGAGTTTGCCGTTGGCAGGAATCACCACCTCGTTGAGGTGTCTGCGCAGCTCCTGGCCGACGGCATCATCCGCTTCCCACTCCACACCCATGTANATGTCTTCGGTGTTCTCCCGGTAGACGATCACGTCCAGATCCTGGGGACGTTTGTGGGGACTTGGAGTCCCGTCGTAATAGCGGCAGGGACGCACGCAGGAATAGAGATCAAAAATCTGGCGCAGGGCCACATTCAGCGAGCGGATGCCACCGCCCACGGGTGTGGTGAGCGGGCCCTTGATGGCGACGCCGTAGGCGCGGATCGCTTCAAGGGTGTCCTCCGGCAGATACTGGTANGTGCCNTAGAGGTCGCAGGCCTCATCGCCGGCAAACACCTTGAACCACTCGATGCGTTTGGAGCCGCCGTAGGCCTTGGCCACAGCTGCATCCAGCACCTTCTGGGTGGCGGGCCAGATGTCCACGCCGGTTCCATCGCCACGGATGAAGGGGATGATCGGGTTGTCCGGNACCANCGGTTGGCCGTTCTCGAAGCGGATCGCGGTGCCCTGGCTGGGGGCGGTGAGCTTCTCGAACTGGGCCATGGCGGTCGATCGGGCGTCAGCAGGGCGAGCCTATGACTGAGCCGGGAGCCCTACGGTTCACTGAAGTGCAGACCGCGCAGTGATGGCCAGCGAGCAGCTCTGGGTTGTGGCGGCCTGCTTCAACGAGGAGACGGTCATTGTCCGGTTCATTGAGCGCGTGCTGGCCCAAGCGGATGTGGATCGATTGCTGCTGATCGATGACGGGTCCTCTGACGCCACCGTTGCTGTGATTCGTCAGTGGCAGCAGGACCATGCCNATNCCCCNGTCACGTTGTTGGAGCTNACGCGCAACTTCGGCAAGGAGGCAGCGATGTTGGCGGGGCTGGACTACGCCAATGGCCGTTGTGCCGCTGCGGTGCTGATCGATTCCGATCTGCAGCATCCTCCGGAGCGGATTCCGGCGATGGTGCAGGCCTGGCGTCATGGGGCGGAGGTGGTCACCGCGGTGAGGGATGACCGCGATGCCGAAGGGCTGGTGAAGGTGGCCACGGCCTCGTGGTTTTATCGGGTGTTCAACCGCCTGGTCGATTCGATTCAGCTTCAGGAGGGTGCTGGTGACTTCCGTCTGCTCAGTGCACCGGTGGTGGAGGCGGTGACCCAGCTGCGTGAGGCCACGCGCTTCTCCAAAGGGTTGATGCCCTGGACCGGGTACCGCAGCGAGGAGATTGCTTACAGCCGGGTGGCGCGGGTTGGCGGCAGCAGCGCCTGGAGCACTTACAGGCTCTGGCGCTATGCCCTCGATGGCATCTTTTCCTTCACCGTGAAACCGCTCAAAGTGTGGGGGGTGATCGGGGTGCTGATTTCCCTGCTGAGCTTCGTCTACGCCGCCTCGATCGTGCTGCGCACCTTGCTGTTCGGAGTCGATCTACCGGGTTACGCCTCCCTGATCGTGGCGATCCTGTTTCTCGGTGGAATTCAACTGGTGGGAATCGGCGTCCTTGGGGAGTACATCGGACGCATTTACATCGATGTGAAGCGGCGTCCGCATTACTTCATCCGTGCGGTGCACGAGTGCGCAGCGCCTCCCATTCCCGTTGCCGCCAGGGAGAGCTGAAGAAGCCTGCGGACAGGGCAAATCCCTGGCGGCTCAACCGTTGATGGTTGCCTCCCCTGGCCGGGTGGGCCAGCAACAGGTCCTCACTGCTCAAGCAGCGTTCCGCGGCAGAGAGTTGTGCACCGATCATCCGTCCGGTGAACATCACACCGGCGAAATGGCGGTTGGTTTGTACGCCGCTCCGGTGAAGCGCAGGTTTGGCAACAGCCGTGAGCAGTTGAAGCACGGCCCATTTCAGCAGCCCGCCATCGCGGACTGCTGACCCCCAGACGCCAAGTGGCAGGCCAGTGGGAAGTGGCTCTGCTGTGGTGCGCATCCAACGGATCTGGGGTTGTTCCAGCAAGCACTCCAGAACGATGGGCACCAAGTGGATGTGCTGATGACCGTCCAGGTGAATGTCCGTTACTCCGGTGAGCGCTGTGAAGCGACGGATCTGGTGGTGGATCGCTCGGCGGAGTTGGGGGCGCAGACGGCGGCGTTGGTGCGGGATCCAAGAGGCCAGCAGGAGTTGGCCAAAACTGGCGGGTAGATCAGGGCAGTCCGGCGGTGCTGGTCCCTCGGTCAGGCAGAGATGCAGGCACAACGGCACCGGTGGGTTGAGCTGTCGCAACGCCGCCACAGCGGTTTCGGCGCTGGCGCCATCCACCAGCAGGCTGGTGCTGTGCAGCCTGCGGCTACGGATCAGATCCAGAACGGCCTCGTCCACAGTTTCAGCCAGACCGAAATCATCGGCATGGAATCGTGGCGATCCCGATAGGCGGCGGCGGCGGGCGGTGAACTGCGCTGCGCGGCTCCAGATCAGGGCATTCAGCAGCGTCGGTGTGAACACCAGGGTGAGGGTGCGCCAGAGATCGGACGGGGTTCCTGGCAGCACAAGCGGCATCAGGCCGCAGACGATCAGGTTGATGCTGTACTGCATCACCAACCAGCGCCGGGCAAAGCGTTGTCCGCCGGTTTCTTCGCGGAAGGTCAGCAGCGCATGGCCCAGATAACCCGTCAGCGAAGCGATGAGAAAGGCCAAGGGATTGGCCAGCCATTCCGGGGAACTTCCGGCTAAGCCGAGGAGGACGCCGTAGTGCACTCCGGCGGATGCAAAGCCCACCAGGCCGTAACGGCTCAGACGGCTCAGCAGCTTGACCAGGGTCATGTTGTTGCCGGTGCGCTGTCCAGGCGTTTCAACAGGGCTTCAACCAAAGCCCAGGCCGACTGTTCGTAGACCTTGATGAAGGCGCTGAAGCTCGAGGCCGCTGCCGCATCGGCACCATCTGAAATCACGCGCATCACCAGCCAAGGCACACCTTCCTGCTCTGCCACCTGCGCAACCGCCGCGCCTTCCATCTCCACCGCCATCAAATNGGGAAGCGACGTTNTCAAGTCGNTCAACACCTGGGCATCCCCGATGAATTGATCACCGGTGGCCACCAAACCTTGGTGCAGGCGTCCGAAACCATCCAGTTCGCCGCTGGCCTGGGCTTGTTCCAAGCCGTTGCCGGCCCACTTCAGCCACCCCGCATGGGGGTGGAGCCGATCTCTGTTGAGTGGGGGCAGGGTGAAGCGCGGAAAGAGGGGGCTGGCGTCCATATCGTGCTGCACCATCGCATTGGCCAGCACCACATCCCACTGGCGCAGCAGCGGATCCGTGGATCCGGCCACACCGCTGAACAGCAACAGATCGAGATCTGGAGCGAAGGCGAGAAGGCGGGTTGCTGCTCTTGCTGCGCTCACCTTGCCCCAACCGCTCCACGCCAGGGTCAGTTGCACCTGCTCACTCCACTGACCTTGATGCAGTGTCAAGTCACCGTGGTGGCTTTGGACGAGATCGTGGAGGTGGCTGAGGTCCGAGCCGATCTCCTCCGGCATGGCACCGAGCAGACCGATGTGCAGAGGGCGGGTCATGGGTTTGTGAACCTGGCGCAACCGTAACGGCGTCGACTGGCCTACCCCTTCAGGATGTCCCGAAGCTGAGGATCAGTGTTTTGAACGCAGGAGAGTCGGTTCGCAGCGTTGATCAAGCCCAGGCGCTCGCATCCACCGTCAACCTGGTGCGACGGCAGTTTCCGGCAGCCAAGGCGAATCTCACCCCGTGGCGGGATGATGCCCAAACCCGGCAGTGGACTGAACCGGAATCGCTGGACCTGTCTTTTCATTTCCCCGGCTGGAGCCCAAGGCTCCAGTGCCGCAGCCTGCTGATGCAACTTCGGTTTCATCCCGAAACCGCCGGTGAGCAGAGACAACTGCTCGGCGTGCTGATGCGCGGCATGACCTACGACGGTGAACGCTGGCGGATGGCCACGGTCGGCGATTGGCAGCCTGAAGGCCCCCATCTCCCCGGACCGGAACAAGTGGAACAGTTGCAGTCGATCTGTCGGGACCTGTTTGAACTGTTCAGCCGATCGGATGTCTCTGATCTCGCGGCGTAACCCTTCGCAACGCGTAAAGGCGTCCTTTGGTCAAGTCCTTATAAGGTTTTTAGATCGATTGACTGATGATCCAGCATGTCCGTCGCTCTGGCTGCTCAGCTCCGGGAAGGCACCAAGAAGTCGCACACCATGGCGGAGAACACCGGCTTCGTCAGCTGCTTCCTCAAAGGAGTTGTCGACAAATCCAGCTATCGCAAGCTGGTGGCCGATCTCTACTTCGTTTATACGGCCATGGAAGAGGAGATCGCCAAGCTGGGTGATCACCCCGTTGTTGGTCCTGTCGGAATGAAGGAGCTCAACCGCCGCGAGGCTCTTGAGCAGGACCTCTCCTATTACTTCGGCGCAGGCTGGAAGGATCAGATCAAGCCTTCCCCTTCTGCCGCTGCCTATGTGGAACGCATTCACGCGGTGGCTCAGGAGTCCCCCGAGCTGTTGGTGGGTCATCACTACACCCGCTATCTGGGTGATCTCTCCGGTGGTCAGATCCTCAAGAACATTGCTCAGAAGGCNATGAACATGGATGGCGATGACGGCTTGCGGTTCTATGTCTTTGACGACATTGCCGACGAAAAGGCCTTCAAGACCACCTATCGCTCGGCCATGGATGAGCTGCCCATCGATCAGGCGATGGCGGACCGGATTGTGGAGGAAGCCAATCACGCGTTCCACCTGAACATGAACATGTTCAAGGAACTGGAGGGCAACCTGGTGGCAGCCATCGGCAAGGTGCTGTTCGGTTTCCTGACCCGTCGTCAGCGGGCCGGCAGCACGGAGGCTGCAACGGCCTGAACCTGTGTCCACCACGCTTGTCCGCTTTCTGGTTCCAGGCACCAGTCAGAGATTTCGATGCGGTGGGTTGAGCGTGGAATTGCAGACGGCTCGCCTGCTGGCGGGTCTCTGCGTCACGGAGACCGTCACCTACCGCGAGCGCAGTCCCGACCATCCATTCCTGGACGATTGCCTGCGGGATGGCTCGCCTGACGGAAGCATTCTCTGGATTGTGAGCTGGGGCTTTGACGTCCCTGATCTGATCCGCNGGCTGCGCGGCCATCGGGTTGNTTATCACGCCCACAGCAGTGGCTATGGGTTNGACCTGCCTCCNGGAGTGCCTGTGCTGGCGGTGAGCCAGAACACGCTNGGCTACTGGGGGNATCGNTGNCCACGCAATCCCTTGCTGCTCGTNCCCAATGCACTGGAGCCGGNTTGGTTGGAACGTGGGGCACGCGCCGGCACGGAGCAACGTCCGATCGATGTGCTGGTTCAGGCTCGNAAGAGCAGCCGATACGTGCTGCATGAGCTGGTGCCGGCCCTGCGCAGTGCGGGGCTGGAGGTGGAGGTGCAGTCCGGCTGGGTGGATGACCTGGTTGGGNTGTTNAACCGCTCCACGGTGTATCTCTACGACTCAGCCGAGTACTGGCGTGGACGCGGGGTGACCGAGGGATTCGGTCTCCCACCGATGGAAGCGATGGCCTGCGGTTGCGTTGTGTTCAGCAGCCTGAACCATGCCCTGGCTGACTATGGGGACCCTGGCCGCGTGGTCCACCAGATCGGTTGCGGTCGGATGGCATTTGATCTCAAGCGCATTCATGACGCTGTGCATGATCCGGTGCGTTGGAGACCGCCTGCGGCAGTTCTGAATGTCTTGTTGGAGAGTTGCTCTGAGGCATCGTTGCTGCATCGCTGGAGCGCGGCCCTCTCTCAATTGGATGCACTTGCTGTTGAACAGGGTCCGCTGCTCAGCAGTCCGCCCACCTGGGCTCTGCGCTGGAATCAAGCGCTGAAGCGTTTGCAGGGAGTGGTCGATCGGTTACCCGGCTGGCCGAAGCCTGACTGAAAGGGCGGGGCTGAAGGCTTAACTCAACCTGCAGTCAGGATTTTCACGCGGATTCGTTTCAGCGAAGAGATCGGTTCGTCCTATGCCCGTGTTGCAGAGCCAGACCTGGAACGAACTGAGCACCCTTCTGCGTGAACTGTCACCCAAACGTCAAAAATTTCTCATTGTTGTTCTGATCGCCTCCCTGTTTCAGGGTGTGATCGACATCTTGCTGGTNGGGCTGTTGGCACGGCTNGTCGGTCTGCTTGCGGGAGCGAAATTGGGNGATCAGATTCCAGGCATNCGCTTNTTTGGTGGTGGTTTTCTTGATCAAGCGGGCTGGATTGTCGTTCTNCTGATTGCGTCNTTCTGGTTTGCCTCCGCCGTGCGCTTCGGCGTTGCGTTGTTGGAAGCACTGCTNGCNGCAGATATCTGGTCAGATCTGGTCAACAAGGCGTACGGAAATCTGTTGATGCAGAACTATGAGTTCTTCACCCANAAGAGGACTGCAGTACTTTCNGAACGGTTCAATCGCATNCTCACGAGAGTNACCTCAACGGTGATTTCTCCGATGATTGCAATTGCCGGCAACGTTTTGAGTGTGTCGGCCTTGCTCTTGGGGGTTGCTGTTGCTCTTGGCGGAAANGCNCTCACGATTTTNGCTTTTCTTTTGATTTCCTATCTGATNGCTTCGCTGATCATTACTCCCTATCTGCGTCTGTTCCTGCGTCAGAAGATGCGGTATACGCGCCGAATGCGACTCACGTTCGGGGAATCGCTTCGCTCGATGCGCGATATCCAGCTTTATTCCTCCCATCAGTTTTTTGTTGACCGTTTTATGAGCGATGGCACCATCGCCAAACGCAATGATCGACTCTCCAATCTGCTGCCGAATGTTCCGAAATTTCTGATTGAACCAGCCGGTATCACGATTTTGTTTTTGGTGGGTCTGGCCCCCGCTCTCCTGAGCGGTAGCGGCGATCAGCTCAGGGCGTCGATGCCTGAATTGGCCACTGTTCTCTTGGTGCTGTTGCGCATCTCCGGTCCTTTGCAATCGATGTTCCGCAGTCTCAACAAATTGCGCGGTGGTTTGCCGGAAGTGAAGGATGCCCTTGAGTTGCTGTGCATGCGTCCAACCAGGCTCTCGCTCGCCGATCCTGTCGTGCCCTCTCCAGATGGTGTGATGCCGCGACGTTTGATCGAACTGCGGGATGTCACGTTTTCCTATGGGCTCTCTGGTGATCCGGTGTTGCGCAACGTGGATCTGTCCATTCCCGTGGGCTCGCGGATTGCGCTTGTGGGTAAGACCGGTAGCGGCAAAACCACGCTTGCCCACCTTCTCCTGGGCTTGTTCAAGCCCGACTCGGGGGAGCTCCTGCTCGATGGGCTTCCGCTTTCCGATGAGGAGATGCCGGCATGGCAGGCCAACTGCGCATTCGTGCCCCAACAGATTCGTCTGCTCGATGCCAGTGTTCGTGAAAACGTTGCCTTCTGTGCCAACCCAGATGACATCGATGATGACGAGGTCTGGGCGGCATTGAAGGCAGCTCAGTTTGCCGATTTCGTTGCGGACATGCCCTACGGGCTCTTCACCATGTGCGGTGAAAATGGCATGAAGCTGTCTGGCGGACAGCGCCAACGGTTGTCATTGGCCCGGGCTTTTTACCGCAATGCCAAGTTGTTGGTGCTGGATGAAGCCACCAGCGCCCTCGACAACAAAACGGAGCACGATGTGATGCAGGCCCTCGAACTCGTGGGGCGTCGCTGCACGATGGTGGTGATTGCCCATCGCCTTTCCACGGTGAAGAAATGCGATCGGATCTATGAGATCGCTGATGGTGGCATCAAGGCCTCCGGAGACTTCGACACGCTGCGAGCGCGGTCTGCCAGCTTCCGTGAGATGGCCATGCTGGATGAAGCCTGAGCGATATGGCTGATGTCATCCTGCTGTCCACGGCGGACTGGGATCATCCGCTCTGGACCAATAAGCAGCACCAGGCGCTTTCGCTTGCTGCACTCGGGCATCGCGTGCTCTACATCGATTCAC
>NHIA01000051.1 GCA_002170825.1 Cyanobacteria bacterium TMED177 | reverse complement strand
TTCTGAGTGGCGGAAGCAGCGACCGCACGGTTGTGGCGGAAGCGGCCTTGGCGCTTCGTTGCCACGGGATCGGGGTTGACCTGCTGATGGATGTGGGGGTGGCGGGACTGCATCGGCTGCTGGATCAGTTGCCGCGGCTGGACAGCGCCAGGGTGCTGATCGCCTGTGCCGGAATGGAGGGTGCGCTGCCCACGGTGCTGGCGGGATTGGTCCCACAGCCAGTGATCGGCGTGCCCGTCTCCGTTGGTTATGGGGTGAGCCAGGGGGGGCGGACAGCCCTTGAGGGCATGCTCGCCAGCTGTGCACCCGGGCTGGCTGTGGTGAACATCGACAACGGCTACGGAGCAGCCATGGCCGCCTTGAGGATCCTTGGAACGCTTGCCTGATCAGGCTGTCAAGCCACTGCAAGGGCGGCCAAGACGTTCNAGTTCCACGCGGTGNGGATCGCTCTCCACCTGTTGCAGTGCGTTGACCAACGCCGCNAGATCAGCCCGCGACAGCTCTCCGTCCTGCTGCCATTCCATGGATCGGGGATCAGGGGCCAACGACTCAGGACCNAAAAGTTCTTAAACCAAAANTAGGTGTCGATCCTGAGAAAAAGTGCCTACTNCGNGTGAAATCNGTGGAAGAAAATCTTCAGATCCTCAGAGGTGCTGCAGGTTCGGATAGGCCGTCAGCAATTCTTCGGCGCTGAGCACGTCGCCGCGACCTTCCGGCTGCCAGATCACCTCCAGTGCCATCAGCTCGCTGGAGGCAGTGGAACCCAGGATGCGCAGGGTCTGACGAAGATCTTCTCCAGTGCTGGCACCTTTCAGACTGGCCGAGGCTGTGGAGGCGACCAGCAGCGTCACCACGATGAATTCGCTGGTGGCGTCGGCCTCGCCGATGCTGGATGAAGGCGTGGACAGGCTGCGGCCGCCGACGTTGCTGGTGAGTTCGGCGTCCAGCTTGCTGCGTTCGTTCATCGACAGCCGATTGAACGTGGCCTCAGCACCGTTGAACGGAACGGTTCCACTCTCGGCATTGGCGTAGACCCAGAGTTCCGGCTGGCGCAGCAGGGCGAGGGTGGATTCCTGCAGCAGCCTCTGGAGGCCAGTGGAATTGGAGGTGTCGGAGGACGCCGCCAAAGTGCGCAGATCATCCTGCAGGGTTTTGGCGCTGGCCAACAGGCCGACCTGCACCTGAATCATGTTCACCTTGCTCGGCACCGGTGGGGCTGCTGCAGCACCACCGATGGCTGGTGCTCCATCACCGCCGCGGAAGGCATTGACCAGCACACCCGCAATCACCATCAGCATCAGCAGCGGGAACAATCCACCGCCACCGAAACCGAAGATCGGGATCAGAAATGGGAAACCGATTCCGCCGCCGCGATATCCGCCTCCAGCACCACCGCGGTAACCGCCGCCCCCGGAACGGGGCATCGAGGGCGCACGGAAACTGCCGCCGCCCATGCGACCGCCGCGAGCGGCATCAGCCGGTTGAACCGTGGTGAGTGCCAGGGAGACCACCACCAAGGGAACGAGCAGGCCTGAGAGCAGACGGCGGACCCAGGATTGGTTCGAAACGGCCAAAACGCCTTTTAAGTCGTTGAAACAACCTTAGGAACCACCTCCAACGATGGTGACAATCTCGAGGGTGTCGCCGTTAGCAACCGGGGTTGTCGGCCACAACCGACGTGGGGCAATCACGCCGTTGTGTTCGGCGACCACCAGTTGCGGGTTATGGCCCAGGGCCTTGATGACGGCCTCCAGTGTCGTCGGGCTCGGTGCGGGGTCCAGCTGCTGAACCTCACCATTCACGTTGAGTTGAAGAGCCATCGGGTCAGAACGTCGAATGCGACAGGCTTCGGAGCAGATCCTGCGCGGCCGTCGCTGGATCGTTCGCGCCCATGATCGCGCCGATCACGGCCACACGTCGGCAGCCCACTGCCGTGAGCTGCTGGAGATTGCTGCTGTTGATGCCGCCGATCGCAAAGATCGGGCGTTGGCTGGCTGCCGTTGCCTCAGCCACCAGTGCAGTGCCGATGGCAGTTCGATCCGGTTTCACGGCGGTGCTGTGCACCGGGCCGAGGCCGAGGTAATCGCAGTTCTCGCGATTGGCCTGCGCCACCTGCTCCAAGGTGTGGGTGCTGCGTCCGAGCAGGCGATCCGCACCGATCAAAGTCCGGGCTACCGATGTGGGCAGGTCGTCCTGTCCCAGATGTACACCGTCTGCATCCACCGCAAGGGCCAGATCGATCCTGTCGTTGACGATGAACAGGGCTCCATGCTCCCGGCACAGGTCGGCCAGAGCGCCGGCTTCGGCAAACCTGTCGCGATCACTGCCGGACTTGCATCGGTGCTGCACCATCGCCACGCCACTGCGCAGGGCGGCTTGCACGCGTGCGATCAGATCCACGCAGGGTGTGGTGATCAGGCAGAGGTTGCAGTCCTCGAGACGGTGGCGACGGTTGCTTCCTGCGGTGGCCTGAAGGCATGTCACTTCAAGGTCGTACAACCCGTAGCGGATGGTGGCGGACGCTGCGGCCAGCGGTGGATCGATGCTGCGGCCGTATTCCTCCAGCACACGCAACGCTTCCTGCACGCGGGCACAGTTCGCCGCCACGACCTGCCGGGGGCTGTGGCGATCCAGTTGCGCCGGATGGTCGAGGCCAGCCGCCGGATCCGTTGCGGTGGAGCGTGCTTGCTTGTAACAGTCCCTGTGGAGCTGACCAAGCCGTTGGCGCCAGTCCTTGAGGCTGATCACCAGATCATCCCGTTCCAAGCCAAAACGGCACCAGTCTTCAACGACGCGCAGCCCTTCTCTGGCCCGATCGAGATTGGCATCGATCAGCCTCGCCACACGTTGATCAAGAGACGTCTCGCCAGTCATCAGATTCGTGGCACCCTGTGGAGGCTCGTAAACGCCCGAATCATGCAGAACGGCGGATCCGAAAGCACCATGCACGTCCTCGTGTGGGGGATCGTGCTGCTTGGAAGCATCGGCATTTTCATCGTCTGGGGTTTGGCCAACGCTTACCCGACGCTGGCCTGAACCTGCAGCAACCGTCTGGCCTGCTGGGCATCACGGCCGATCTGATCGCTGAGTTCCTCAAGACCGCTGAACCGTTGCTGTCCGCGCAGGCGCTGCACCGGTTCTACCCGCAGTTGGCGTCCTTCCAGATCAAGACTTCGATCGAGCAGATGAACCTCCACCGCTGATGGAGAGGTGGGATCGACCGTCGGCTGCGGTCCCAGGTTCATCACCGCTGCCATCGGCTGCTCAACCTGGTCCACCCAGGCCCAGGCTGCATAGACGCCAAGGGCCGGCAGAAACTTCCGGCCATCCACCTGCAGGTTGGCCGTGGGCCAGCCCAGCTCTCGGCCCAGGCCACGGCCTCGGACAACCCGCCCCTGGAAGCGGTACGGGCGTTCCAGCAGGGTGCGCGCCGTGGCCAGGTCGCCAGACTCCAGGGCCGCCCGGATGCGGCTGCTGCTCATCCGACCTTCCTGGTCTTCGACGATCTCCGTGATCAACACCTCAACACCTCGGGCACCGGCAACCCGTGCCAGCAGCTGAGCATCACCGCCGCGATGACGCCCAAACCGGAAGTTGGCTCCCACAGCGATCCGCTTCGCCTGCAGAACATCAAGCAGAACCGTTTCAACGAAAGCTTCGGCGCTCAACTGGGCCAGCTGCTGGGTGAATGGGACCAGCACCAGCTGCTCGATGCCAAGGGGTTCCAACAGATCCACCTTTTCGCTGGGAAGATCCAGACGCAGCCTGGGTTCCCCGAATAACACCTCCCTCGGATGGGGCCAGAAGCTGACCACCGTCGGCACAGCACTTGAGCCCTGGATCGCCTGCGTGATCACCCGGCGGTGACCGGCGTGGAGCCCATCAAAACTGCCCAAGGCCAGGGCGGTCGGCCGGCGGGCATCCTTCGGTGCACAGAGGGGGATCAACGCGGGATGCGGCCGGTTCACTTTGGTGGCAAGTTTGGACGACTGAATGCCCAGGGCATGGCAGATCGTCTTGATTTCCAGCAGTTGTCCTTCGGCGTGCGGCGCATGGGCTGGATCCGGTTCTGGATCCAGGTGGTGCTTGGAATTGTGGTGGTGGGCGTGCTGTTGTTCAACAACGTGGGCGGCAGCCTGGCGCGCAACGCGGAGCGGGCTGTGGGGCTGGGACCGGGTCTGTCCCTGACGACCCTGGCTTTTCTGGTGCTGCTTTACAGCCTGTGGCAGGGCTGGTTGATCGTGCGTACCGGCAGGGCCATCGCCAGCGATGCCCGTCCGAGTCGTGGCGAAACCTCCAGGCTGATCAAACGCGGCCTGTTCGCCGATCTTCTGGGTCTCACGCTCGCGGCCATCGGCTATCAGGCCCTGGCCGGAAGTCTGTTCGTGCAGGCTTCGATGCAGACCCCGGGGATCGCCATCGGCGGCCGTGGCATGGCAGACAATCTGGCGATCACCTCGCTTGAGATGCTTTCGGTGCTCAGCAACACACAGGTGTTGTTTGCGCACCTGATCGGGATGATGTTCTCGCTCTGGTTGCTGCAGCGGATTTATCGCACCAGCTGATCCTTCAGTTTCAGCTGTGGCAATCCGCTGAGGGAGCCGCGCCAGAACAGATCCGGTTGGATCGGCGTCAGTGAGGGGCTGTTGGAATCAATCTGAGCCACGTCACTGGGCCAGTCCCGGGGACCCTCGCCGGCGGATTCCAGGTCCTTCACCACTTCACCGGCCAGCCAGTAGTAAGCACGTCCACGCGGGTCCACGCGGCTGCTGAACTGTTCGTCGTAACGGCGNATGGAGAGGCGGGTCCAGCGCAGTGGCCCCATGGCTGCCCGGTCGCAGGGCGGGATGTTGAGGTTGAGCAGCAGATTGTCCGGCCACTGGTCGGCCAGGGCCTGCTCGGCCACCTGCAGGGCCAGTTCAGCGCCGACCTCGAACTGCCTCCACTGAAAGCAGGCACTGCTGATCGCCATGGAAGGAATGCCNTCCAGCGTTCCCTCCATGGCCGCGGCGACGGTGCCGGAACAAAACACATCGGTTCCAAGGTTCGGGCCATGGTTGATGCCGGACAGCACCAGATCCGGCTTGTCCTTCACCAACTCGAACAGGGCCAGCTTCATGCAGTCNGCNGGTGTGCCGGAACAGGCCCAGGCNGTGACGCCTGGTACGAACAGCTCATCGGCGCGTTCGGCCCGGATGGGCGTCTGCAGGGTGAGGCCATGGCCGGTGGCGGAGCGCTCCTGATCGGGGCAGACAACGGTCACCTGATGCCCCCGGGCCACGGCCGTCGCCGCGAGTGTGCGGATGCCTTCGGCGAACACCCCGTCGTCATTGCTGATCAGGATCCGCATGGCTTGGCTGGATGGTGGGGGGAACCTAAGCGGGCTGGCTGCTTACAGTCAGCTGCCTTCTCTCAACTGGCCCGTGAGCGCCCCGGTCACCCTGCAGCAGCTCACCGACCAGCTCGATGCCCTGGAGNNGCAGGCGACGGCGGAGATTGCCGATGCGCTCGATGCGACTGCGCTTGAACAGTTGCGGGTGGGACTTCTGGGNAAAAAAGGACGGCTCTCCGGCGTGCTCGGTGCCATGGGCAAGCTGCCGGGTGANGAGCGTCCCCTCGTCGGCCAGCGCGCCAACGTGCTCAAAACCCAGGTNCAGACCCTCTTGGCTGAGCGGCTGCAGGCCGTCAAGCAGGCGGCNATGNCCGAACGCATCGCCCGCGAAAGCATCGATGTAACGGCGCCGGCCTCGGGCATTCCGATGGGCCATCGGCACCCCCTGATCACCACCACCGAAGAGATCGTCGATCTGTTTCTGGGCCTCGGTTACAGCGTGGCGGAAGGGCCTGAGGTGGAACGGGACCACTACAACTTCACCGCCCTGAACATCCCAGAGGACCATCCGGCCCGGGACATGCAGGACACCTTTTATCTGAAGGGTGATCTGCTGATGCGCACCCACACCTCACCGGTTCAGATCCGCCACCTGGAGCAGAACCCACCCCCGGTAAGGATCGTGGCGCCAGGGCGGGTCTACCGCCGGGATGCGGTGGATGCCACCCATTCACCGGTGTTCCATCAGGTGGAGGTGCTGGCGATTGATGAAGGACTTGATTTCAGTCACCTGCGCGGCACCGTGATGGCCTTTCTCAAGGCGTTCTTCGGTGATCTGCCNGTGCGCTTCCGCGCCAGTTATTTCCCCTTCACCGAACCNTCAGCCGAAGTGGATGTGCAATGGCGCGGTCGCTGGCTGGAGGTGATGGGCTGTGGCATGGTCGANCCGGCCGTGCTCGAGGGTCTGGGGTTGGATCCNGAGCGCTGGAGCGGNTTTGCGGCGGGCCTCGGCGTGGAACGGTTCTGCATGGTGCGCCATGGCATCGATGACATCCGCCGGCTNTACACCAGTGATCTGCGTTTTCTCGAGCAGTTCTGAAATGGGCTGTTGGGCGCCAGGCCAGGCTGCCCGTCACCATGGGTGCCCAGTGGGCTGACATCGGTGGCGCCGAAATTCCTCGCCAATTCCACTCGTGCCGCCGAAATCATTGCGGTGGTCACCCGCCACGAGTGGACCTTTCTGCGCCAGCTGCTCAACCAGGGAACAACTGACGCTCCCCGTCTGCCCCAGCCGGAGGTGTTGTGCACGATTCTGTTCGAGCTCGGTCCGGTGTACGTGAAGCTCGGGCAGTTGCTGAGCACCCGGGCCGATCTGCTGCGTGAGGACTACACCGACGCCCTGAGCGAGCTGCAGGCGGATGTGCCGGCTGCCGCCTGGGAGACGGTTGAACCCTTGTTGCTCGAGGCGTTGGGTCGCCCGGTTGAGCAGTGCTTCCGNACGTTTTCGCCCGATCCGATCGCTGCCGGCAGCATCGGCCAGGTGTATGAAGCGACGCTGCTGGATGGCACCCCGGTTGCCGTGAAGGTGCTGCGCCCCGGCATCGAAGCGCAGGTCTCGGAGGACGCCAGCCTGTTGCGCCAGCTGGCGGGCCTGGCCTCGTCCACGTCCCTGGGATCCAGCTACGACCTGGTCGGCCTTGCCGATCAGGTTCTGGACGCTCTGGGCCGGGAACTGGATTTCAGGATCGAAGCGGCCAACACCCTCCGGCTGCAGGACATCCTTCGGTCCTCAAGCTTTGTCCAGGACAGCATGCTCAAGGTGCCTGGTGTCATCCAGGACCTCTCCAGCCGACGTGTCCTGGTNCTCGAGTGGGTGTGCGGGGACCCGGTCCTGAGCCCTCGGGCCCGGCAGGCATTGCTGCAGGCCCACCCCGAAGGGATCAGGGATGCCAACCGTGCCCTGCTCGGGGCCTTTGTTGAACAGTTCTTCGTGGAGGGGTTCTTCCATGCCGATCCCCATCCCGGCAATCTCAAGGTGGANGAATCCGGGGTGATCACCCTCCTGGATGAGGGCATGGTGGGAAGTTTTGATCCCGCCACCCGCAACACCCTGCTGGACCTGGTGCTGGCGTTGATCAATCAGGACTCGGCCCGGGCCACGGATCTGTTGGTGCTGCTGGCCCCGCCGGCGCCNGGGGTGCGGGTTGATCGCTCCAGGCTGCAGCGGATGTTGCAGCAGCTGATCGCCACCAATTTCTCCAAACCGCTGCAGGAGCTCAACTTTGCCCTGTTCCTCGGCGAACTGCTGCAGTTGGCCAATCAGGTGGGCCTGCGCGTTCCCGGCACCCTCGGTCTGTTCGTGAAGTCCGTCACCAATCTCGAGGGCGTGGGCTGTGCTCTNGATCCGGAGTTCAGCTTCACCGGTGAGATGGAACCGCTCGTGGCGAAACTGTTGGCGCGCTCGCTGCTGCTCCCGAGCGAACGGGCCATGCAGTTCGGGTTGGATCTGCGCAACCTGGCCATCGATGCACCACGCCAGCTGAGTCAGCTGCTGCGNCGGTTCAGTGGCGACGAACTGGTGTTTGCGCTTCAGCTCGAGGGGTTGGATCAACTGCGCTCCACGGTGGACCGCCTCTCGCGGCGCCTTTCCCTGTCGATCCTTGTGGCGGCGCTTCTGCTCAGCGCCACCGTGATGACCACGTCGTCCGACAAAGCGTTGCTGCAGGACATCAGCGAAGGGCTGTTCATCGCCGCATCCCTGTTCGGCCTCTGGCTGATCCAATCGTTACTGCGTTCTTCCGGAAAACCCTGATTCCCATAGGCTGGCCGAGCCCCCTACACGCAGCGGTCAGTGCCCCGGATCGGACTGATCGTCAATGACGGCAAAGCGCTGGCGGTCCAGACCGCCGACACGATCCAGCAGCGACTGGAGGCCGGCGGCCACACGGTGGTGAGGGCCAGCAGTTCAGGCGGGATGGTGGGTTTCGCCAATCCTGATCAACACCTGCGCCTGCTCGGTTACAGCGCCTGCGTGCCTGAGGGATTCGACAGCAGCATGGCCCTGGCGATTGTNCTGGGTGGTGATGGCACGGTGCTCTCCGCCGCCCGTCAGACGGCCCCTCTCGGGATTCCGATCCTCACGATCAACACCGGTCACCTCGGTTTTCTGGCCGAGGCTTACCTCAGCGACCTCGACCGGGCCCTGGAGGTGGTGCTCACGCAACAGTGGACGATTGAGGAGCGCAGCAACCTCGTGGTGAGCGTGATGCGTGGTGATCAGAGGCGCTGGGAGGCCCTGTCTCTCAACGAGATGGCCCTGCACCGGGAACCGCTCACCAGCATGTGCCATTTCGAGATCGCCATCGGTCGGCACGCACCGGTGGACATCGCTGCTGACGGCGTGATCCTCTCCACGCCCACGGGATCGACGGCCTATGCCCTCAGTGCTGGTGGCCCGGTGATTTCNCCGGACTGCCCCGTGTTGCAGCTCACACCGATTGCCCCCCATTCNCTGGCGTCCCGGGCTCTGGTGTTCAGTGATCGCGAGCCGGTCACGGTGTTCCCGGCCACACCTGAACGCCTGATGATGGTGGTGGATGGCAGTGCTGGTTGCTATGTCTGGCCTGAGGACCGCGTCCTGATCCGTCGCAGTGAACATCCGGTGCGATTCGTGCGGCTTGTGGACCATGAGTTTTTCCAGGTGCTGCGCAACAAGCTCGGCTGGGGCCTGCCCCACATCGCCAAGCCTGACAAGGAATGACAGCTGAACCTCTGCTGCTCCTGGCCGGGTCAACAGCGGTGGCGTTGGCACCCCGATTGTTGGCGTCCGGATACGGCACGGTGGACTGGTTGAGTGCTGGTGTGGCATCCAGTCGCGCCCAGGATGGCCAGTCGCCTCTGGCCGCCGTGCTCGCCGCTGATCAGGTGGACCTGGTGGGGGATCTGCGTCAGCGCTTTGGGGCGATGCCGATCCTGCTGGACCTGGAGCAGGACAGCGTTGAAGCCCGCGCCGCTTGCCTCTGTTCCGGTGCGGATGATTTCTGGCTTTCCGGTGTTGGGCCGAGTGATCTGTTGCTGCGTCTGCGGTTGCATCGCACGATTCAGGCGCGCATGGGGCAGCCCTCGTCACTGCTGGAGCTGGAGGATCTCAGTCTTGACCCCGCCACCCGTCAGGTTCGACGGGCAGGACGACCGATCGCTCTCACGGCGAGGGAGTTCGCGCTGCTGTTCGTGCTGATCAAGCGCCCTGGGCAGGTGTTCAGCCGTGAGCAATTGCTGCAGGCGGTGTGGCAAGACGAAACGGCCAGCAGCAACGTGGTGGAGGTGTATGTGCGCTATCTGCGGCAGAAGCTGGAGTCCAACGGGGAATCGCGTCTGCTGCTGACGGTGCGCGGTCGTGGGTACAGCCTCGGGCCCGCCGTTGATGGGGATTGACCGTGGATCTGCCGGCACCGCAGCAGCTTCCGGTCTCGGCGCGTTGGTGTCTGCCCGATCAGCAGGAGCAGCGCTGCATCAACCTGGAGGTGGCCCGAACGCCCCTGCAGCAGCAGATCGGGCTGATGCAGAGGCCGGCGTTGCCGCCGTTGCGGGGCATGTGGTTTCCGTTTGACCGCCCCAGAGTGACGCGCTTCTGGATGTTCAACACCGTGGCCCCGCTGGACATTCTGTTTCTGCGGGGTGAGCGGGTGATCGCGATCGAAGCCGACGTGCCGGTCTGTCCGGCGCTGCCCTGTCCGCGCTACGGACCGGCGGAACGCAGTGATGGAGTGGTGGAGCTGGGCGCCGGCGAAGCGCGACGGCTGGGCATCGGGATTGGCGATCGCGCTGTGATCAGCACGATTCCGTAACGAAACTGTCTCGATATCAGCTTGATTTCGTGCCTTTGAGGCTCAGGATCGGGTTCATCGGTGCCAGTCGGGTGCCGTCGCTGAGCGGTTGCCCCCGCCAGGCCTGCAGTTGATTCAGCTGCACGCCCAACCCTGCCTGCTCCAGCACCGGCCGCAGCATGGCCACGGCCTCGAGAGTCACCAGCGGAATCACAACGGTTCCCCCCGGAGCCAGCCGCTCCAGCACCGCTCGGAGTAGCTCGGTTCTGCTTGCGCCGCCGCCGCCGAGCAGAACCCGATCCGGACATCCCAGGCCCTCTGGCAGGGACGCAGACAGAAGTTCGCCGGCGTCCATTTCCACAACGGCCGTTGGTGCCACGCCCAGACGTTCGGCATTGGCTTGGATCAGCGCGGCTCCGCCGGCCCGGCGCTCCACCGCCAGCAGCTTCAGTTGCGGTCGCAACCGCAGCGCCTCCAGGCCAACGCTGCCGGTGCCGGCACCCAGATCCCAAAGCACCCCCTGTTCCGGCAGGTTCAGATCCGCCAGCAGCTGGATGCGCGCCTCCCGTTTGGTCATCAGTCCCGGGTGGTCCGCGTGCTGCAGATACACACCGTCGTCCAGTCCGAACAGCGGCAGCCGTTGGGGGTCCGGCAGGCTTGGCTCCTCTGCGATCAACAGCGCGATCAGCAGGGGATGCAGGTCCTTGGGCAGGGCCATTCCGGGGCTGATCTGGTGCACGCGTTCATCGGCATGGCCGAGGTTTTCGCACAACCACAGCCGGGTGCTTGCTTCGAGCCCACTGCTGCGCAACATCCGTTGCACCGTTTCCGCCCCTCCGCGCTGTGGATCGGTGAGCACCGCCAGGGCGGCCGGCCGTTTCTGCAGGGCGCTGGCGAGCACCTCGGGATCCCGGCCATGCAGGCTCACCCAGCTGGCGTCCTGCCAGGGGCGTCCGATCCGGGCAAAGGCCAGTTGCAGCGAAGTCGGTGCCGGGTGAAAGCGGAGTCGGCTTGAGCCGAGCCGTTCGAGCAGGCTGCGGCCGATGCCGAACCAAAGCGGATCGCCGCTGGCCAGCACCACCACCGCATCCTGTTCTGGAAGGTCGTGCAGGGTTTCAGCGAGGGTTCGGGGCTCGTCGCTGCTGATCAGCTGCTTCGGGCCGTGGTCCGCCAGCCACTGGTGCAGTGCTGGCCGCAGCCGTTGCGGCGCGGCGATGTGGTCCGCAGCGCGGATCAGAGCCTGCTGCGCGCTGGGCAGGGAGGCCGGAGCGCCCGCATCGGTGCCGATCACATCGATCATCCCGGCATTCTGGTGCCAGGGTTTGTGCAGCCATGGGCGCAGGATCGGTACTGGCGGATCGCTTGGTGGCGACGGGCTTCATCCGTCCGGCCGTGCTCTGGGCTGGGCTGAAGCTCAACCGTCCTGCACCCTCCCGCTGGTCGGTGAGCCTGTTGGTCGGGCTCAGCGGTCTTCTGATCGAGCCGCTGGCCTGGTTGCAGACGGTGCTGTGGTCCCAACGGCTGAAACGGGTGCAGCTTCCCCAGGATCCGATCGTGGTGATCGGCCATTGGCGCAGTGGCACCACTTACCTGCATCAGCTGCTCGCCTGCGATCCCAGCCTTGCCACGGCCCGCAACGCGTTGATCATGGCGCCCCAGGCAGCGCTGCTGCTCAAACCTCTGCTGCGCGTCCTGATGCGCTGCTGGATGACGCCAGTGCGTCCGATCGATGCCGTGCCCTGGAATCCGGATGATCCCCAGGAGGATGAAGTGGGCGTGGCACGGCTCACGATCGACACCCACATGGCCGGAATGGCCTTCCCCCTTGCCTATGGGTTCCACTTTCGCCGCAGTGCGCTCGGTTGGTCCCGACGTTTCGAACGCCAGTGGTTGCATTTCACCCGCCTCACCTGGCTCCATGACGGGACTGGAAAATCGGGCCTGCTGATCAAAAATTCAGTGCATACAGCGCGGGTGGACCTGCTGCTGAAGCATTTCCCGCGGGCCCGTTTCGTGTTGCTGCGTCGGGAGCCGATCGATTCGATCCGATCGTTGGTGCAAGTGAAGCAGCGGCTGGGCGATCTCGTCGGCCTGCAGCCAATCCCGGATGCGCTGACTCAGGTGGAGGACACGGTGGCGGCCCACCGGCAGCTGCTCGATGCCTTCGCCGTCGCACGCCATCGCATTCCCCCCGATCAGCTGCTGGAGCTGGACTACAACGATCTGGTTCGGCACCCCCTCGCGTCGGTGAAGCGGATCTACGACAGCTTTGCCCTGGCCAGCTGGTCGCAGGCGGAAGCTCCGCTCCAGGCCCGTATCGCCCGCGCCAGCAGCTACCGGGCCGATCCGGTGCGGCTGACCGAAGCGGCGGAACAACGGTTGCAGCAGCTGCTGGAGCGCCCATGACCAGCAGCCCGGATCGCCGCCAACGTCTGCATGAGCTGGTGCTGGCCCTGATCGCCCGCGAGGAGGAGTTGCCGCTGCTGGATCCTGACCATCCGGAGCTGGATGGCGGCACGGCACCGGCCCGATGGCTGGATCAGAACCGCCGCAGCCTCAACCGCTATCAAGCGCTGGTGCGAACGGCGGTCACCATCGATGCGCTCCTCGATGCCGAGGACAGTCCGCAGAACTTCACCGCTGGCTGAGCGCGTTAAACCTGGCAATCTGGGGCGACATTCGGCCCCTGCATGGCTCCGCTCGGTCTTTCCTCGTTGAAATCCCTGCTGGGNCGCGGCAACCAAGCCCANCGCTGGCANCCGCCGGAGGCGAGCTGGAGCCGNCCGTTCGGCCTCCCTTGGCAGACCCCNTACACGGTGCGGTACGCCAGCAACCTGGATGACGGTCCNGATCACGGCATGCCCCTGGGGGGCTTCGGGGCCGGCTGCATCGGACGGGCTCCCAGTGGAGGCTTCAATCTCTGGCACCTGGATGGCGGCGAACACTGGTTCGGATCAATTCCGGATTGCCAGTTCGCTCTCTGGGAACGGCAGGGGGAGGACGTGCGCGCCCATGCCATGGCCACGGCGCCCGATGGTGACGGCACCCGAGCCGATGGCGATCAACCCCTGGGGGCCTGGCAGTGGTACCCGGCCAGCACCGCCGAGCGCGCTACCGGGACCTACGCNGCCCGTTANCCGCTCAGCTGGACCCAGCACGAGAATGTGTTCCGTGCCGGAGTGGTCTGCGAGGCGTTCAGCCCCATTCTTCCCGGGGATTACCAGCGCACCAGCTATCCGGTGGCGGTGTTCCGCTGGCAGCTGAGCAACCCCACCGATCAACCCCTGGAGTTGTCCCTGTTGCTGAGCTGGCGCAACACCGTGGGCTGGTTCACCAACACCGATGCCTCCGCCGAGGTGCATTTCCGCGATGACGGCAGCCCGGAGCACAATTACGCCCCGGCNATCGGCCGCGGCGAGGGTCAGCGCAACCGCTACCACGACCAGCNGGGTCTGACGGGGCTGCTGCTNGAGGGCCAGCGATCACAGCCGCTNNCGGAAGGGGAGGGGCAGTGGTGCCTGGCCCTGCCGGATGATCTNGAGGGGGTGCAGGTGATGCGTTGCAGCCGCTGGGACCCCAGTGGTGATGGGGCGGAACTCTGGGCGCCGTTCNCGGCNGAAGGGCGGANTCCCGAGAGCAACAACGACCGGGCCAGCCGCAGCGGCGAACAGGCCAGTGCCGCCTTGGNCGTGCGGTTCAGCCTCGCCCCCGGCGAGACGCGGGAGATTCCGGTGGTGATCAGCTGGGATCTGCCGGTGACGGCCTTTGCCACCGGCAGCNGTGCCCTGCGCCGGTACACCGATTTCTTTGGNGTCGATGGCTCCAGCGCCCCAGCCATCGCCGCGGAAGCCCTGCGGGACTGGCGCACCTGGCGTGATCAGATCGATGCCTGGCAGCAGCCGGTGCTCTCCCGCAAGGAGCTGCCGGAGCCGCTGCGGATGGCCCTGTTCAATGAGCTTTACGACCTCTGCAGCGGTGGCAGTCTCTGGACTGCGGCGTCGCCGGCCGATCCCCTCGGCCGTTTCGGCGTTCTGGAGTGTCTCGACTACGCCTGGTACGAGAGCCTGGACGTTCGCCTCTATGGCTCGTTCGCACTTCTGCAGCTCTGGCCTGAGCTGGACAAGGCGGTGCTGCGCAGTTTCGCCCGTGCCATCCCCGCCAGCGATGCCACCCAGCGNCCGATCGGTTGGTACTTCACCCAGGGCCGGGGCCGGGTGGAGGCGGATCGCAAGGTGGCCGGCGCCACGCCCCACGATCTTGGAGCCCCCAACGAGGTGCCCTTTGATGCCACCAACTACACCGCGTATCAGGACTGCAACCTCTGGAAGGACCTCGCCAGTGATTACGTCCTGCAGGTGTGGCGCACCTTCCGCCTCGCGCCCACAGGTGAGGACCTGAGCTTCCTGGCCGAGTGCTGGCCGGCGGCCATCCAGGCCCTGGACTATCTCAAGCGCTTCGATGTGAACGATGACGGCCTGCCGGACAACGGCGGCGCGCCGGACCAGACCTTCGACGATTGGCCGCTGAAGGGGGTGAGTGCTTACTGCGGTGCGCTGTGGATCGCTGCGCTGGAGGCGGCCTTGGCCATGGCACAGCGGCTGCAGCTCGACCTGGGGCTCGACACGTCTGCCGAACAGCGGCGGTTCGGCCAGTGGCTGGAGCAATCACGGGCCAACTTCGACGATCTGCTCTGGAATGGCGAGTACTACCGGATCGATGCCGAGAGCGGCACACCGGTGGTGATGGCGGATCAGCTCTGCGGTGATTTCTATGCCCGGCTGCTGGGGCTGCCATCAGTGGTGAGTGATGCCAATGCGATGAGCACACTCAAGGCGGTGAAGCAGGCCTGCTTCGAGCGGTTCGAAGGCGGACGGCTCGGGGTGGCGAACGGTCTGCGCCGTGATGGCACACCGTTGGATCCCGATGGCACCCACCCGCTGGAGGTGTGGACCGGCATCAACTTCGGGATCGCCAGCTACTTCCGCCTGATGGGGGATGGTTCCACTGCCCTCGCTATCTGCTCGGCGGTGGTGGAGCAGGTTTACTCCGGTGGTCTTCAGTTCCGAACGCCTGAAGCGATCACGGCCGTGAACACCTTCCGTGCCTGTCACTACCTGCGGGCCATGGCCCTCTGGGGGCTGTGGGCCACCGAGACGGGCTGGCAGCCGATTCCAGGGGCCAGCGGACGCTGAACTCGCAGTCCCTGGTGCAGCCTCCAGAACAGCCGCCAAAACAGCCGCCGGAGCAGCCAGTCTCGAAACGGCCTGACAGTTGTGAGAATTCAACCAGCCAAACCCTCCTGATGCGCCGGTTCGCCTGCTGCCTGATTGCTGTGTTCACCCTGGTGCTGTGGGCACCTCAGGCCTGGGCCCAGGTGCACCAACACGAGAACGAATCCGGAACACCGATGGTGCGCAGCCTGGAGAGCCTGCGCGATCTGGACTACGACAGCTGGCAGGCCGTGGCCTATCGGGAAGGTCCTACCGGCAAGCCCGTGGTGCTGCGCCTTGTCGGTTATCCCGGCAAGGTCCGTCTGGAGCATCCGGTGAGCCTGCAGGTGATCGCCGGACGACGGGAGTGGGCGCTGGAGGACATCACCCTCGCCAACCCCGCCCTCGCCAGCGACGGCCGCGATGCGGCCGCTGAATTCGCGTTGGATCCCCTGCTGGACGACCTTGCCAACAACCGCCCCCTGCGTCTCGTGCTGCCAGGGGTCTTCAATGAGCTCCCCGTTCCCCCCTACGTGGTGGGCGAATGGCGCTCCCTGCAGGAGCTGCCGCTCGGTTGATGTGGGATTTGTGGATGCGACGGGCCCTGGCCCTGGCTGCGCTGGCTGAGGGGCGCACCAGTCCCAACCCACTTGTGGGTGCCGTGGTTCTGGATGCGAATGGATCCCTGGTGGGGGAGGGCTTTCATGCCCGTGCCGGAGAGCCCCACGCGGAGGTGGGTGCGCTGGCCCAGGCCGGTGATGCCGCCCAAGGCGGCACGCTGGTGGTGACGCTTGAGCCGTGCTGCCATCACGGCCGGACTCCCCCTTGCACGCAGGCTGTGCTGAAGGCGGGGCTGGCTCGGGTGGTGGTTGCCCTTGAGGATCCGGATCCGCGGGTGGCCGGAGCTGGCATCCGCGAGCTCCGGCAGGCCGGACTGGACGTCATCAGCGGTGTGCTCAACGCCGAGGCCGCTGAACAGAATCGGGCCTTTCTGCATCGCGTCCGCACCGGTCGCCCCTGGGGCGTGCTCAAGTGGGCGATGGGGCTGGACGGCCGCACGGCCCTGACCAACGGGGCCAGTCAGTGGATCAGTGGTCCGTCCGCACGCGCCTGGGTGCATCGGCTGCGCGCCGACTCTGATGCGGTGATCGTCGGTGGAGGGACTCTCCGCGCCGATGATCCCCTGCTCACCAGTCGTGGCCAACGCACACCGGAGCCGCTGCGGGTCGTTCTGAGTCGCAGCCTGGATCTTCCGGCTGGGGCTCAGCTGTGGGACAACCGCGTGGCCGCGACCTTGGTGGCCCATGGCCCTGAGGTGGCCCACCGGCCGATACCGGCTGGTCCCGAACGGCTGACGCTGCCCGCCTGCGATCCTGAGGCCTTGCTCCTGGAGCTGGCGCGGCGGGGTTGCAACCGGGTGGTGTGGGAGTGCGGTGCAGAGTTGGCAGCTGCAGCGATCCGCCAGGGATGTGTGCAGGAGGTGATGGCGGTTGTGGCTCCAAAGCTGATGGGTGGGACCGCCGCTCGCACCCCATTGGCGGATCTCGGCCTGGAACGGATGGATCAAGCTCTGGTCGGCACCCTGCTCCCACCCACTCCGATTGGTGAGGATTGGTTGCTGCGGCTTCATCTCAGCGCCTGAGTCTCCGCTGCTGTTCAACCTTCTCCTCCGGTTGATTGGGTCATTGCCGGGAATCGCTTCTTCGCGTGCATGGCCGCAGCGATGTTGGGTAGCTCATGGCGGGGTGTTGCTGCGACAGTGACCCGGCCCGGTGACGACTCCCCCATGTTTCTTCAACGCTGGTTCCGCGAATTCACATCGTTCATGTTCAGCAAGGGCAATGCCCTTGATCTGGCCATCGGCGTTGTGGTGGGCACCCAGTTTCAGCAGATCGTGAATGCCCTCACCAACGATCTGCTGATGCCTTTGATCAACCCCTTCGTGCCCAAAGGGGATTGGAAAGATCTCATCATTCCCTATTTCGGCGGCGAGATTGCCGTTGGCAAGTTGATCGATGTGTCAATCAACTCCCTCGTGGTGGGTTGGGCTCTGTTCTTCATGTTCAAAACAATCAAACGGTTGGAGCATCTGGCCCATCACGACACAACAGAAACCAGCGGAAAGAGCTGAATCGGTTGTGCCCGTGATCAACGGGTATCTGAACCGAGATGAACGGAATGGTTGGTTCAGTCAACCTGCAGACCAATCACGCTGATGGCATGCTTGGTCTGCCTCTGGTCATGGCCGTCGCACGGATGTCCATTCTTCACACGTTGATGACAAAGCTGTTTGTACAGCTTGTTGTGGCCCTTTCAGCGTCAGCATTTGCGCAATCCAATCAGGTGCTGTTGCAGGAACGTCTGATCAGCCCAGCTGTCTATGAATTGTTGATGCAAAAGGGTGCCACCACCTTTGAACAACGCAGGCGAGTGATTGATGCCGCCTGTCGATCGGGTCAATTGGGACCTTCCGACTGCAACAGACCACGTTGACGGTTCATCGACCTACAGGCGGTTGGCATCGATGTCCGCCTCAGGATTCAGCTTGAGGATCATCCAGGCCAGCATGGCGGTGCAGGCTTTGTCGTCGATCCCGTAGTCGTATTTCCAATCCTTTACGAGTGCCATCAGCTCATGCTGGGCATGGGTGATGAACTCATCTGTCCACTCCAACGTCATCTCCCAGAGGGTTGGCATCAAGTCCCACCAGTCTTCAGCATCAACGCCTAGGCCCTGAACCACGGAGCAGCCTCTCCAAACCAGGATCACCCTGCTGCTGTTGGACGACCTCAGAACTCGCCTTCAACAACGCGGAAGTCCCACGTTGTGTAGGGGCTGCGAAGCTTGACCAGCTCCTGATAGGCAGGACTTTTGTAGAAACTGATGCCATCCTGCAAGGTCTTGCCGGGGCAGGCCGTGACGACGGTCAAGGGTCCGCCATCTCCCTCCATCAGCAGGGTGGCACGTTGTCGAACGATGTATCGACATCCCGATTCGGTCAGGAGGGCATCAACCTTGTCCACGTACTCCTGCATGGCTGGATTGGGAGTCGTTGTCCCGGTGACGACAGCCATGGCATAGCGCTGAGCAGGTTTGGGGATCAGCGCACCAGCGATCAAGCCAATGGATCCAGCTGCGATGCCAACGGCGGCAGTGAGATTGAAAGCCATGGGATCAACCGAATAAGCCTGGCTCAGTTTGCTTGATCCAAGAACCAGCTGACTGAGTTCACAGCGGTGTTCCTGCTGGAGGTGCAGGTCTTGTAACGTCGACCACAATTGGTGGGATGATTGTGGTTCTGGCTTTCATGTTGGGGGAATTGGAGGTCAGCAACTGGGTGATGGCCGGTCTTGTTGGGGTTGCTCTGATCTTTGTGCTGAGTTTTGCGGCTGTTTCGATTCAGACGGGTGAATTGATCCGACCTGCTAAGAAGACGTGATGGAGAAGACTTTGCACGTGAATGGCAAGACCATTCGACTGGCGGTGCCGAGTGATCGAGCTGTTGCTGAGCGAATTCTGAAGCATTTCGAACGTCGGATCGCAGAAGACGATTGGCGCCCTTTTGTCAGCAAAGAGCGTGCCTTGGTGGCATGGTCACGCTTGGGTGGGATTCGGGCTCAAGTGTTGGCAGCACTGGGGCTTCTTTAACGTTCCCGCGCCGATTGTTTCAGCCATTGCGGCTGACTTGTGCGTCGTTGTTTTCCAGAATCAATGTCTGGCCAAAATCGCAATTCTTAAGAGCTGGCGCGATGTAGCAATCGCTTCATCTTGGGAGATTCATCCTTAATACAACGTGAGAAGTCAGCAGTTGCTCAATCCTGCTGGCGGCGAAGTCGTATCCCTCATCGCTCGACGCGTTGCGACTTCGTTTTGAGAATCTATTGGTGGTATCACCCGACAGTTTTGTAGTAAGAGTCACAATCGACAAAGCCTTCACTTGTTTACGATAACCCTGTCGTGAAAACGACAAAGCGCCGAGTCTTGGGATCCTGAGGGGGGTCCCTTTTTTATTGTTTGAGCAAAAAATGGGTGGAATGAAGGCGTTGGCAGCCAACGAGAACCCCTCGTCGGAACACAGCCTTCTGGTGTTCATCGGCTCTGAATGATTGGACTGTGCCGCTGCATCGATCCCTTGGCGATTCGTTGTTGCATGGATCTCGCCTGGAACCGATTGATGAACCTGTTCTGTCGGAACCAGGTGCGACCGAGGTGATTGCCTTGGTAACAGCAATTGGCATAATCAGTGTTTAACAGCAGAACTCCCGTGGGTGATCACATTCAATCCAGGCGTCGCTTGATCTACGCTGTCATTGGCCTCAACGTTCTGGCCTGGGGTGGCTATCTGTATCTCACCAAAGTGATGGGGTTTGACCTCGAATCAATCCGCGCAGCTGGTTGATCGATCGGAGTCAACGTTTCGGCTCAACCGCGGGCCTGCTCGGTGGAAGGTCGAACAGATTGACGGGATGCATTGTGTTCACTGACGGTCATTCGGTTTGCTGGGTAGTGTCCTACAGAGAGTTTTGGTCAGGATGTTGGCGCTGTTGTTAACAGGGGTTGGGTTTCTTGCTCTGCTGTGGCTGACCCAGACCCTCGTTCGGCGGGGCATGGATGATGGCAGCGACGGTTGATTGCTCTTGGGAGATTGGCCCAGAAGCAAGCAACCAAGTGCAACGGGATTCAGCCCTTGGATGCGACATGCCGATCTGTTTTTTGCTGAGAGATGGCTTGTGACAAAGGTGTTGTTGGATGTTGTTCCAACCGCGGCAAACAAAACAGCTTGCTGTTGCAAGGCAAGCCTTGTTTTTAGTGACGATTCAGTCGTCAGCACTGCAACGATCAACAGGTCATCACGGTGTCTGGCAAGGGACGGTTATTCAGGCTGACCAGCACAGTTGTTACTGACGTTTTTGCGTCTTGTCCGGTTCTTTTGCATCTTGGTCCAGGCTGCTGGCAAATCGTCCGATCAGCACGCCCATGACAGCGGCCAGGTACAGCGGGCCCGCAATGCTCGTGGCCACACTCACCATTCTGGAGAGCGGCAAGGTTGGATTGATGTCGC
>NHIA01000050.1 GCA_002170825.1 Cyanobacteria bacterium TMED177 | reverse complement strand
GCGATCGCGTTGCTGAGCACTGGAGGAATGGAGCCGTTGTACTCCGGGGCGCAGATCACCCATCGCGGTGCCTGCTGCAACTGCTGCTCAAGCTTGATCAAGGTTGGACTGCGTTCCTGCCGTTCAGCCCTAGGGGTGAACAGGGGGAGATCTAGCTGGGTGAGATCGAGCAGATCAGCCCGCTTCTGACGTTGTTCGGCAGCCGCCACGAAGCGCTGGGCCAATTTCAGGTTTTCGCCATTGCTGGCAGCCAGGACCAGGAGATCTGGAGCGGATGGGACCATCTTGTAATGGAGCGTCTGAACAGATTGTCTTCAGTTCGATGGCGCCGCACAAGTTTGCCCCTCGAAGAGGTGGAGGACACGTGGTTGCGCCGATTGGCAGCGCGGGCTTGATCTATGGATGATCCGTCAACGCCTGATCCAGAACTTCAATGATTGATCGCTGACAACGGCTGTGCCTTCTGGCTATTTCTTCGGCTATCGGCTGAAAACGCCGCAGTGCTGTTCTAGGGACGTGCCTTGTTTGCTGTTGATCCCGTGTCCAATGCCGGAGGCACACTGTTCGATGCGATGTACTGGTCCTTCGTGGCCATGGTTCCGGTCCTGATCGCCGCTTGGTTGGGGTTATCGATCATGCCGAGCCGGAGGATCAGTGCATTTTTCCTGGCATTAAGCGCCGGGATGCTGATTGCACTGCTCTCTTATGACCTTGTGGAAGAGGCGTTTCGGGTCGCTGGAATTTGGATTGCACTGTTCGGCTTCATGGCAGGTCTGTTCGCTTACATCGGCGCGAATCAGATCGTTGCGCAGGTGGGTGTTCGGCGTCGGCACTCAGCCAACTGTGGCGGCATCGGCCATCTCACTCCTGATCAACAGAAGGAGCGCAACACCGCCATGGCCTTGGTCATCGGTGCTGCTCTGGATGGAATTCCCGAATCGATGAGCATCGGCATCTCCTTTCTGGAGAATCCGCTGGTCAGCTCTTCCGTGATCCTGGCTGTTGCGGTGGCCAACATCCCTGAAGGACTGGCCAGCGGTGCAGGGCTCAAACGCAGTGGAGTTTCACGCCTAACCATCCTCGCGGTGTGGCTCAGTGTGGTGGTTGTGTGTGTGCTGTCCTCAGGGATTGCCTTTGTGGTGATGGAAGATGCTCCGAATGCCATCAAGGGGTTGGTCACGGCCTTTGCAGGCGGTGGCGTGATGGCCATGACCTTTCAGGCCGTGATTCCAGAGGCCTATGAGGAGATCAAGGACTGGCTCAGCGTGATTGGAGGTTCTGGTTTTGCGATCGCGTTCCTTGTCTCCCATCTGTTTCATTGAGGCTGGATGCGCTTTACGCCGCCTTCAGTTCCGGTTCTTTAAAGGGCACGAAGTTGACCTTCGTTGTGCCGCAGATGGGGCATTTCCAGTCCGCAGGGATCTGCTCGAACGGGGTGCCGGGGGGGATGCCGGAGTCGGGATCGCCGGCCACCGGGTCGTAGATCATCGAGCAAACCTTGCAGATCCACAGACCGGCCACTGGCCGGTCCGCTTCCCCGGCGGTTCCTGCACCGTTGAATGCCTCCAGAGCAACGCTGTAGCGCTTCGCGTGATGCTGCTCGATCGGGGTCAGTAGCCCGAAATTCTTGGCAGCCGTGCGGAAGCTGCCGGCATGCTCCTCGGATTCGCTGCTTTGNTCGGCAAATTCCGCTTCAGCGCCGCTGTCGCGGTCCTGACGGGCCTGGGCGGCGAANTCNGGATACATCGTTGTGTANTCGTAGGTTTCGCCTTCAATCGCCAGTTCCAGGCAACGGCTGAGCATTTGATGCTTCTGTTCCGCACTCAGCTGNTCCGGCGNATCAACNACGAGCTCCGGATGCAGCAGGCGGAAATGGGCAAAGGCGTGTTCCGTTTCCTGTGCCGCCGTGTCGCGGAANAGCTTGGCCAGATCGTTGTGGCCGAGTTGCTTGGCCACGTCTGCAAAAAACAGGTATTTGCGGTTGGCCATGCTTTCGCCACCGAAGGCGGCCTCGAGGTTGGCCTGGGTGGAGGGCTTGGACAGATCCATTGCCGTTGATCAATTAAGTGGCCNACAGCTTAGTGCTAACTCATAGCGAGTATGAGTTAGCGGCCCGGTGTGTTTGCTCAGTAGTTGGCGCCGCTGCGTCGTTGATGCACCGCCGTTGATCCGGCTGCATCAAGCAGTCCCCCGTGCTGCACTTCGGCATACACCAACCAGTGATCGCCGCATTCCATCCGCTGCTTCACGCTGCCTTCCAGCCACGCCAAGGCATCCGGCAGCAGCGGTTGTTCTCCNGGGCTG
The DNA here is from genome assembly GCA_002170825.1 of Cyanobacteria bacterium TMED177. Lineage (GTDB taxonomy): Bacteria > Cyanobacteriota > Cyanobacteriia > PCC-6307 > Cyanobiaceae > Parasynechococcus. The sequence goes on along the minus strand of NHIA01000050.1, from coordinate 5,723 downwards.
GCCTCCAGGGCTAAGCCCTCGAAGCGGTCGGCTCCCGGTGCAAACGGTTGGAGGAACTGTTTCATCAGTCCGTGCTCACGGCCTTCGGCCAGCACGTTCAAGGCGAAACGATCGCCCTTGTGCAACAAGGCTTCCACGGCCCGATCCTTGGCCACGGCCACCGTGATGCCGGGGGGGGTGAAGCTGGCCTGGCTGACCCAGCTCGCCACCATCGCCCCGCTCAGCTCACCTTTGCGTGTCGTGAGAACACACAGCGATCCGATCACCCGGCCGAGGGCCAGGACGGCGGGATCGCTGCGGCTCTCACTCANTCCGCCGGCACTGCGCCGTTGCGCNTTTTTCTGNGCTTTCAGCAGCTGCCGGCCGAAGCGTGTGCCGATCTCCTCCAGCTCCTTCACCTTGGCCGCATCGGGACTGAACTTCACCCGNATCGGATCGAAGCCGAAACTGAAGCCACCGTCGCGCAACTTGGTTTCCAGCAGGTCCACGGCTTCCCCGCTCCAGCCGAAACTGCCGAACACGCCCACCGGTTTGTTGCGATCGCCTTCGGCCAGNAGCGTTCCNAGGGCGGACACAATCGGTGTGGGGGCNTGGCCCCCGAGCGTGGGNGATCCGATCAGAACGGCATCGGCCGTCTGAATCGTCTCCACCAGTTCATCCGCCGGGGTGAATTCGCAGTTGAGACTGCTCACCCGGATNCCGGTGCGGCTCACCCCCTGGGCCAGGGCATCCGCGATGGCTGCGGTGTTGCCNTAGGCGCTGGCAAACAACAGGGCCACCGAAAGACTGGCCTTCTGCTGACCCTCTCCCCAGCGGCGGTAGTCGCTCAGCAGGCTCCGCCAGCTGGCTTCAATCGCTGGACCATGGCCGGGGGCGATCGTGCGGATATCGAGTTCCTCGAGGCGCTCCACCACGCCGTCCACCTGGCGTGCCATCGGTGCCATCAGGCAGTCATAGAAATGGCGGCGCTCTTCCTCCGTGCTGGTGCGGTTCGTTTCCGCCCAGTCCTCGGTGCAGAGGTGGGCGCTGAAGAACTTGTCGCTCATCAGNAGGCCCAGGCTTTGCTCAAACGCCAGTAGCCCTCCAGGCCAGCGAGGGGTTGGAGTCGCCAGCAGCTGCAGACAGCGTCCATGGGCCATGGCCAGGGTCTGCTCATGGCGGATCACCCGCAGCGGCGGCAGGTCCGGCAACGGCGGTTGCTCAACCTCCTGGCCGGGAGGTGCGGGTTTGCGTTGCGTCCACAGTTCCGCCAGAACCTTGGCGCCGGCATTCGACGCGATCAATTCCAGCTTTGAATACCTCTCCGCCAGATCGCGCAGCAAAGCCACCCGGTTGGGATTCACATGGCCCACCACAACAAGCAGTGCTTGATCGGCATCTGCCAACTGCTCTGCCAGAACGGGCAGAAACACCGAGCTGTAGGCAGCACCGGGGGGATGCACCAGCACCGCCGGCTCCACGTCGCCGGCGGCAAACAGGACGCTGTTGGCCGTGCTGCCACGCTCGAGTGCGTACTCCAGTTCGAAGCGGCTGCGCTGNGGGCTGAGCCCACGCAAAGCGATCACGCCGGTGTCGATCGCAAGCTGAATGGTGCGCCGTTCGGCAGCGATGGTGCTCACGCTCATCAGTAGTGGTTGCCCACCTTGCGGTGGTGAACGGCCGTGCTGGCCTCGGCATCGGCCACATTGCCCTGCTCCACAACCGCATAAATGATCCAGTGGTCNGGACCTTCCATGCGTTGTTCCACCCGGCATCCCAGATAGGCCAATGCATCAGCCAGGACCGGGCCTCCATCGGCCACGCCGTCCAGAACGTTCACGCCGGCAAAACGATCGGCACCGGGCGGGAATCGCTTGAGGAAATGGCGCAGCAGCGGTTGATGGTTGTCCTCCCGCAGCACGTTGAGCACAAACCGGTCGCCCACCTGCATCAGGGCCTCGATCGCGCGATCCTTGGCGACGGCCACCGTGAGCCCCGGGGGGGCAAAGCTGGCCTGGCTCACCCAACTGGCCACCATGGCGCTGCGCCGAGCGGATTCGCCCTCGCCTTGGCTGGCGGTCACCACATAGAGCCCCCCACTGACGCGTCCCAGAGCCTTGTCGAGATCCCCGTCGAGGCTCTTCATCGCCGCGATGGATTTCTCTTTGGTGAGCAGTTGACCGAGATCGGTGCCTGATTCCTCGCAACGCTGGTAATCACTGCCCTGGGGCAGCTGACGGATGCGCAGTGGTGCAAAAGCTTGTTTTTGTCCCTGACTGCGCAGCTGGTCCGCCACAGCATCGATCGGCTCATCGTTGCCGCCGAAGGCGTCGTAGACCCCAACCAGNTGTTTGGGATGCAATGCCGCCAGGAGGGTGCCGATGGAGGCTTGCAGCTCACCATCCGGTTCGGTCGGCCAGGTCGGGGCCACCACCGCTTTGGCGTCGCCAATCAGGGCGGTCAGTTCCTGGAGATCGGTGGCACGAAGGTCCACCAACTGCACCTGGGCGTCGGCCTTGCCGATGCCATGGGCAATCGACTGGCTGATGCGATCGGAGAAGCCGTATTGGCTGAGATAGCAGACCGCTGCGTAGCTTTCGCCTTTGCTGCGCTGACCACTCCACTCGCGGTAGTCATTCACCCAGTGGCTGAGGTGATGGCGCAGCAAAGGGCCGTGACCCACAGCAATGGTGGTGATCTCCGGCAGGCCGTCCATCCGCTTNAGNGCCTGCAGCACGCTGCGGGCATTGGGGCCCATCAGGCAGTCGTAGTAGAAGCGGAAATCGGGAGCGATCGCGCCAGGGTCACGGTCGAACACGTCGTCCGAGCAGTAATGCAGGCCGAAGGCGTCACAGGTGTAGAGGATCCCTGTCCCGTGGTCGAAGGAAAAGATCGTGTCNGGCCAGTGCAGGTTGGGCGCACTGAGGAACTCGAAGCGATGCTGGATGCCGCTCTCGGGATTCGTGCCCAGGTCCAGTTCATCGCCCGATTTCACCGCACGGGATTGGAACGGCCGATGCACCTGGTCCTGAAGGAACTGAAGGGCCACCTTGGAGCCCACGATTTCGATCTCAGGGTTGAGATCCAGCAGATCACCGATCAGGCCGGAGTGGTCCGGTTCGGTATGGCTCACGATCAGCACATCGATCGTTGTTGGATCGATCTGGTCTTGAAGCAGCGGAATCCAGGTGTCTCGGAACTTGGCGTGGCTGGTGTCGATCAGGGCGGTCCGCTCACCGCGCACAAGAAAAGCGTTGTAGGTGGTGCCGTTGCGCAGACCGAACTCGATATCGAACCGGCTGCGATCCCAGTCGAGGGATCGNATCGTGGTGGAGTCGCCGCCGATCGCTTCGCACTGCAGCGACAGCTTCGGTGCGGCGGGAGCGACAACCATGGAATCAGCGGTCAATGGAGTCGACTGTAAGAAGCCTGTCCAGGTGGCTGACGCTGGAAGATGGCCCCAGTCGCAACGCTGTCATGGCATCTGGCACGCTCCGCCAGAGCATCGGTCCAGGAATCCTCCTTGCGGGGGCCTGCATCGGTGGATCGCATCTGATGTCGTCCACCACCGCCGGAGCGCGCTTCGGCTTTGCCCTGGTGGGCCTGATCCTGTTCACCAACCTNGTGAAGTACCCGTTTCTGCGGGTGGGCACACGGTTCACGGCCGCCACAGGCCTGTCGCTGTTGGAGGGATTTCAGCGCCGCAATCCCGCCTATCTGCCGCTGTATCTGCTGGTGAGCCTGGTCACGGGAACCGCCACGATCGCTGCGGTGAGCTTCGTGGCCGGTCTGCTGCTCACCAATGTGCCGGGTCTGGGTGGACAAGACCCCTACGGCCTCTCGATCGCTGTGCTGATGGTCTGCGGTCTGGTGTTGCTGCTCGGTCAATACCGCGCCCTGGATCGNCTGTCCAANCTGCTGGTGGTGCTNNTNACNNTGCTCACGGGCCTGGCCGCGGCATCCCTGTTACTGCGTGGGCCCGTGGGAGATGTGGCCGCAAGCTGGGTGTCCAACGACCCAAGCCCCTGGACCTTGGCCAACCTGGCGTTCCTGATTCCCTTGATGGGNTGGATGCCGGGGCCGGTGGAAATGTGTGTNTGGCCTTCGCTTTGGATGTTCTCCCGGGCCCAAGACACCAACCACACCGCTTCGCTCCAGGAAGCCGAATTTGATTTCAACCTGGGTTATGGCGTCACGGTAGTGACGGCGATGTTTTTTGTGATTCTTGGCGCCTACACGATGTATGGCAGCGGCGATGGNNTGCTCGCCGGCTCCGGCGTCGCCTTTGCCCAGAAGTTGATTCAGCTGTACACAGCAGCCATGGGGGCTTGGGCGGCCTGGGTGATCATTCCAGCGGCATTTTCAGCCATGTTCAGCACCACGCTCACCTGCCTNGATGCCTACCCCCGCAGCATTGCTGCCATTCAGGGCTTGTTGAACCGACAGAACAATCGCGAGACGAACAGTGAGAAGAGTGGTGAGACGAAGAGTGAGGTAACCCCTGGTTCCATGCAGCGCCGCTTCAATGTCTGGGTTGTGCTGCATCTTCTGGCAGCAGTGGTGGCGCTTGTCCTGGCCAAAGGCGGTGGTATCGGCGTGAAGGATTTTGTGTTCGGGGCCATGACCGGCAGTTTTCTGGCAGCCCCCTTCTTCGCCTGGATGGCGATGGACACGATCAACAGCAGCCCGGTGCCAGAGGAGCATCGCTATGGCCCGCTCACCCGGGCTTTTTGCTGGTTTGGCCTGGTGTTTTTCAGTGGATTCAGTCTGCTGTTTGCGGCGACGTCTTTCTTCGGCCTGGGGGCTTCTTGAGCAAGGCCAGTCTGTGGAATCTGGAACGGACAAGATTGATGGGCGTTGCTTGGTTGTATGTGATACAGATACAGGTTGTTAANNTNTATTTNTTGATTTGTTGTTATGTCACTCAGGAATTTCTTGGCTGCTGATGCGATTCAGCATGTCGGCGTCAATGTCGATGACATGGAGCTTTCCAAACGGTTTTATGGCGATATTCTAGGGGGTACTTTCATTGCCGAAATCAAGGGAATCACGGGTGAAGAGTGGACAACAATCTTGAATGGATCGGTGCCAACCGCGCCTCAGCTGGGTTCGGGTGACGCTCTTGATGTCTGTTTCTACTCTTTTGGCAACTCTGCCGTTGAGCTACTTCGTTATTACAACTTAGAAACAGGCCGTACACACGATGCTCATCCGTGTACTGAAGCCAACGAACAAGGCGTNGGGGGAAAACACATTTCATTTAATCTCGCAGGCGATATCGATACAAAAGAATTTTTTGATCAACTTTGTGAAGCTACGAAAGGCATGCAATATGTTTCTTTGAATAAGGATGATCTGCACCACCTTGGCTCCGAAGGTGAGCTGGGTGGCTGGAATTGCTTCTTTATGTCCGGCCCCAACGGAGAGCGAATCGAGTTCAATCAGATTCCTCAGGGTCGATGCAATGCTGATGCCAATTTCTCCAAAGCTGCGGAGGAATTTCGCAAGATGTCTTCTGAGAGTTGAGCACAACAATCTTTCTGCCTCTTGAACAACAAACAACCCCCGCTGTTGCGGGGGTTGGGCTCCGTTCGTTCTGACCTCTCAGATCTGTGCGTTCTGAACGTCCTTCAGTTCTCCAGCTGCACGGTCACGCTGGTGTGATCCACGGTCTTGCTGGCTGTGATCTCCAGGATGCCGTCGCGGAAGCTGGCGCTCAGTTCCTCCCGGTTGAGGCTGTGGGG
>NHIA01000049.1 GCA_002170825.1 Cyanobacteria bacterium TMED177 | reverse complement strand
GGTCTGCTGGTGACCGATGACGGTGCTGAATGCGTTTTTCTTGAGGGAGTCACTGGCAAGGACGGCAAGCCCCTGCCGGTGATCGTGCGCAAGAGCGATGGCGGTTTCAATTACGCCACCACAGATCTGGCGGCGATTCGCTATCGCTTTGGAGCCGTTCCGGATGGTGATGGCGCAAGCCGTGTGGTGTATGTGACCGATGCCGGCCAGGCCAACCATTTCGCTGGGGTGTTTCAGGTGGCGGAGCGGGCCGGTTGGATTCCGGAGGGCAGCCGGTTGGAGCATGTGCCGTTTGGCCTGGTGCAGGGGGAGGACGGCAAGAAGCTCAAGACCCGTGCCGGCGACACCGTGCGTCTGCGCGATCTGCTCGATGAAGCGGTGGAGCGGGCCGAGGCCGATCTGCGCTCCCGTCTCCAGGCGGAGGAGCGCAGCGAATCGGAGGACTTCATTCAGCATGTGGCCGGCACCGTCGGTTTGGCGGCGGTCAAGTACGCCGACCTCAGCCAGAACCGGATCACCAATTACCAGTTCTCGTTCGATCGGATGCTGGCGTTGCAGGGCAATACCGCCCCCTATCTGCTCTATGCGGTGGTGCGGATTGCCGGGATCGCCCGCAAAGGGGGCGACCTGGACATGGCGACCGCTGAGTTGCAGTTCCAGGAGCCGCAGGAATGGGCTCTGGTGCGGGAGCTGCTCAAGTTCGATGCCGTGATTGCCGAGGTGGAGGAGGAGTTGTTGCCCAATCGCCTCTGCAGCTATCTGTTCGAGCTCAGCCAGGTGTTCAACCGCTTCTACGACCAGGTTCCGGTGCTCAAGGCCGCCCCGGAGGCCCTCCCATCCCGCCTGGCGCTGTGCCGACTCACGGCTGACACCCTGCGTTGTGGCCTTGGCCTGCTTGGGATTGCCAGCCTCGAGAGGATGTGACGCGATCCCTGAGGATCATCCATTGTGGAGAGGTGATCACGCCACCGCTCCACCTTTGGCGGGCTCTCCATCGTTCTTCGATCGTCCCTGCTGATGTCCGCCGCTGATCGCCCCGTACCGCCCCCGGCACGCGCGGCTGTGGAACAGCTCAAGGCCTACAGCGCTCCGTTGGAAGGGCGTCGTTCGATGCTGCGGCTTGATTTCAACGAGAACACCATTGGCCCCAGCCCCCTTGTGGCGCAGGCCCTACGGGGCTTCAGCAGTGAGGAGATCGCCGTCTATCCGGAGTACGACGGGTTGCGGGATGCCGTGGTGACCAACCTGCTGGAAGGGGGCTGTCGAGCTGGGCTGCAGCCGGACCAGGTCGGCCTGTTCAACGGCGCCGATGCGGCGATCCATGCGGTGTTTCAGGCCTATGGCGATGCCGGGGATCGGGTGCTGACCACGTCCCCCACCTTTGGCTACTACTCGCCCTGTGCGCGCATGCAGGGCATGACGGTGGAGGCCCTCTCCTACGAAGGGGAGGAGTTCACCTTCCCGATGGTGGAGATGCAGGAGGTGCTGCTGCGGAGGCCACCGCGTCTGCTGTTGATCTGCAACCCCAACAACCCCACGGGGACACGTCTGGCTCCGGAGCACATCCTGTCATTGGCGCACTCGGCCCCTTCCACTCTGGTGGTTGTTGATGAGCTCTACGCCGCATTCACCGGCGACAGTGTGCTGCCGTCGGCTGATTTCGATGCCACCCCCAATCTGCTGGTGCTGCAGTCCCTGTCCAAGACGGCTGGCCTCGCCAGTCTTCGCATCGGCTTTGCCATTGGTCACCCCGGCGTGATCGATCGTGTGGGTCGCGTCACCGGTCCGTATGACATCAACAGCTTTGCAGTGGCGGCTGCCTTCGCCGCCCTGGCCGATCAGCCCTATGTGGATGCCTATGTGACGGAGGTGTTGCGAGCCCGCGACTGGACCGTGGAGGCATTGCATCAGGCTGATGTGCGCCATCACTGCGATGGCGGCAACTATCTGCTGATTTGGCCGAAGCGATCGGTGGAGGAGATCGATGCCGACCTGCGGGCCGCGGGGATCCTGGTGCGCTCCATGGCCGGCAAGCCGCTGATTGATGGCTGCTTCCGCGTCAGTATCGGCACCACCAGCCAGATGCAGCGGTTCATGGAGGCTTACCTCCGCTTGGATCCATGAAGCGGTTGCTGCTGCTGGCCACCGGCGGCACCATCGCAGGCCGGGCAGCGGATGCCACCTGCCTGAACGACTACACCGCAGGAGCCATCACTGCGGATCAGTTGCTGGAGGCGGTTCCCCAGCTGCAGGATTTGGCGGCGATCAGCGTCGAGCAGGTTGCCAACGTCGACAGCGCTGATCTGCAGTTTCAGCACTGGCGTGCGCTGGTGAGGTGCATTCGTGATGCTTTTGCTGCGGACTCGGATCTGGCCGGGGTGGTGATCACCCATGGCACCAACACCTTGGAGGAAACCGCCTGGCTGCTGCAGCTGCTGATTGATGACCCCCGCCCGCTGGTGCTGGTGGGGGCGATGCGACCGGCCACGGCCCTCAGTGCCGATGGCCCCTTGAATCTGTATCAGGCCGTCCAGGTGGCCTTGAGCCCAGAGGCACGTGGGAAGGGGGTACTGGTGGTGATGGATGGTGAGATCCACGGCGCTCGGTCTGTCACCAAGATCGCCACCCAGGGTGTGGGGGCGTTCAGAAGCCCAGGCGAAGGCCCCTTGGGTTGGGTGGATGATCTTGGCGTGCATCTCCCGATGGCTCCTGCCACGCGGGTGGTTCCGTTCTCTGCGCTTGTGCTGCCGGTGCAGTGGCCGCAGGTGGCCATCGTTTACGGCTGTGTGGAATCTTCTGAAGCTCTGATTCCGGCACTGCTTTCAGCCGGTTTTGAAGGCCTGGTGTTCACCGGCACGGGTGCCGGTCAGTTATCGGCTGGCGAATGCCGTGTGTTGGAGGCGTGGGATGGACCGCGGCCGCTGATGCTGCGGGCCAACCGTTGCGGGTCGGGGCCCGTTCACCCCTGTGATCACGATGCCCAACTCGGGTTGCTCCCGGCCGGCAGCCTGAATCCTCAAAAAGCGCGGGTGTTGCTGTTGCTGGCTCTGATCGCCGGTGTCGATCGCGCTGGGCTCGCCAACCTGCCCATCTGAACGCCACAGGTTTCAGGGCAAAACCAGTTTCAGTGCAGAANNGGGATCAGTGCAAAANCGTGATCAGCGCAAAACTGTGATCACAGTGGNGTCCGGNAGGTTGCCGGGGAAGGTGACGCTGCGACCGACGTTGCTCACCGTGGTGCCGCCCATGGCATCCAGGAAGGGTTGAACACCGGTCTGATCACACCCTGAGGGAGCTTCACCGTTGACGTATTGCACGGGGATCACGCGCTTCGGGTTGAGTTGCTGCACCACGGCAGCGGCCTCCGCTCCGTCGTAAATCTTGCTGCCGCCACCGACGCCGATGATCAGCACATCAGGGCGGCCGAGCAGGACACGATCGGCGGGGTCGATCGGTCCTGCGGTGGCGCCCACATGGGCAATGCTCAGCCCGCCTTGCACCCAGCGCCAGATCGTGGCGTTGCCGAAGCGACGTCCCTCAAGCCGATCGTGGGGGCTGGCAAACCCTTCAAGTCTCAAACCACCAATCTTGTAGGAGCCCGGTGCCACAAGGAATCGGCCTCCGGCCACCCCGCGTGCCCCCTCATCTGCCAGCTCAGANCTGGCCAGAACCACTCCCGCATTCACCCTTGGCTCCGGCANGCCNGCTGCGCAGCCCACCGCTCGGTAGGGATTGAGCAGCACCGATTGGCCNCCTCCCTGAATCAGCAGGGCCCGTTGGCCGTAGCTGCTGATGCTCACACCGCCACCGGCAACAGCCGTTCCCTGCAGGCTGAGGACCAGTCCTGTGGCGACGAACGCAGCGGAGCGCAGGACGGACATGGAAGACANACTTTTGAAGATGGACGCTAACAGCGTTATCCGTTNGCCTCNCGCAAGAAGTTCGCCAGGAGCTGATGGCCAGCATCCGTCAGAACGCTTTCNGGGTGGAACTGAACCCCCTGCAGATGGCGATGGTCCCGATGGCGAAGGCCCATGATNGTGCCGTCTTCAAGCCAGGCCGTCACCTCAAGACAGTCCGGCAGGGAGCTGCGTTCCGCAATCAGCGAGTGGTAGCGGGTGGCCGTGAGCGGTTGGGGCAGGCCGGCGAAGACCCCCTCGCCGCGATGCAGCACCGGGGAGGTTTTGCCGTGCATCTGTTCCGAGGCGCGGATCACGCGACCACCATGCACCTGGGCGATGGCTTGATGGCCCAGACAGACGCCGAGGGTGGGGATGGTGGGCGACAACGTCTGCAGTACCTCCAGGCAGATGCCNGACTGATCCGGATCACCCGGTCCGGGCGAAAGCACGATCGCATCAGGCTTNAGGGCGCGAATCTGATCAAGGGTGAGGGCATCGTTGCGGTGCACCTTCAGATCCGCCGCGATCGGGTGGTGGGGAGCCAGTTCCCCGAAGTACTGCACCAGGTTGAAGGTGAAGCTGTCGTAGTTGTCGATGACCAGAAGCATCGGCCGGTTCTCAGGAATTCAGGCGAAGCAGGAGGGGCGGAAGCAGCAGGAACAGCGCGATCAACAGGGAGCTGATCGCTGCGACGAGAACCGCTGCGGCGGCACAGTCCTTGGCGATGCGGGCCAATGGATGGAAGCGGCGTCCGATGGCGAGATCCACCACGGCTTCGATGGCGGTGTTGAGCAGCTCNAGCACCAGAACAGCGGCCACGGTGAGCACCAGCACCGCCATGCGGATGAGATCCAGCTGCAACACGGCACCCAGACCGAACACCACGAGNCCAATCACCACATGGATGCGGAAATTCCGCTGGCTGGCGAAGGCATAGCCGAGTCCCTGGGCGGCATACCGGAAGCTGGCGGGAAGGTCCCCGGCAATTTTCCAGCTGCGGCGACGGGTGGCCGTGGTGGTGGCCGTGAAGTCCTGTTCCACCGATAGGGGGGTCTCAGTGGGCATGGCCGTTGATGTCGCTCTCCACCGGGAGGTCCCTTCGGGCTTGAACGTTACCGCCACTGTCGAGCAGCTGCTCCTGGAGGTGGAGCATTGCCTCCAGGCTTGGGTCATCCGGGTGGTCCCAGCCCAGCAGATGCAGCAGGCCGTGGCTCACCAGCCAGCGCAACTCGTGCCGGAGGCTGTGAACCTGCTCCAGCGCCTGACGACGGGCGGTGTCGAGGGAGACGACGATGTCGCCGAGCTCCACGGATGTCCCGTGCTGCCAGTCGGGGGAGTCCTCCAGCGCGGCGAAGGACAGCACATCAGTGGGCTGCTCTTTCTGTCGCCAGTTGGCATTCAGTTCGGTGATCGTGGCGTCATCGGTGAACCGCAACCCCAGGCTCACCTCGTCGGCCCGTCGCACGGCATCCGGGCAGTTCAGCAATGGGTCAGCGCGGATCGACTGGATCCAGTCCACGAGTTCCTGATGCCAGGCCGTCTCGTCGCTCAGCTGGGCTGGGTCGTCGGGCGACCAGGGTGCTGCCGCCGCATCGAGGGCCAGATCAAGCTCCATGGCTCATTGCGGCAAGGTCGGACGCCCCAACCAGGCCACAAGGGTGATGAATCCCAGGAAGCCAACGGCCGTCAGCCCGAAATGCAACAGGCTCTGGCGCCCCTTGCGCACCATGTTGCGCATGGCCTGCTTGACGAAGCTCGGTGGAGGCGTGGGGGCGGGGTCTGGGGCCATGGCGCTCAGGAGTCGGCATCTGCGCCGGGACTGTCCACACCCTGGCGCAGGGACGCATCGATGAAGGGATCAAGGGCGCCATCCATCACCGCTTGCACATCGTTGGTCTCCGTGCTGGTGCGCAGGTCCTTGACCATCTGATACGGGTGGAACACGTAGTTGCGGATCTGGTTCCCCCAGGCGGCCTCCACGATGTCGCCACGGATGTCGGCGATCTCGGCGGCCCGTTGCTCCTGGGCGATCACCAGCAGCTTGGCCTTGAGCAGAGCCATCGCCTTTTCCTTGTTTTGAAGCTGGGAGCGCTCCTGGGTGCAGCGCACGGCCAGTCCGGTGGGGATGTGCAGGATGCGAACGGCGGTTTCCACCTTGTTCACGTTCTGGCCGCCGGCACCGCCCGAGCGACTGGTGGTGACCTCCAGATCCTTTTCGGGGATGTCGATATCGACCTCCTCATCGATCTTTGGCATCACCTCGATGCCGGCAAAGCTGGTCTGGCGCTTGTCGTTCGCATTGAACGGTGAGATGCGAACCAACCGGTGTGTGCCCTTCTCATTGCGGAGATAGCCATAGGCGTAGCGCCCATCCACTTCGATCGAGGCGCTCTTGATGCCCGCTTCCTCTCCTTCGGAGAGTTCATTCACCGTCACCTTCATGCCGTGGTCCTCGGCCCAGCGCGTGTACATGCGCAGCAGCATCTGGGCCCAGTCCTGGGCATCGGTGCCGCCGGCACCGGCATTGATGGTGAGAACGGCGCCCTCCTTGTCGTAGTCACCGCTGAGCAGCCGTTCCAGCTCCCAGCGATCCAGACCCTGCCGCAACTGGGTGAGTCCCTCCTGGGCTTCACCCAGAAGGTCCTCGTCGGGTTCGAGCTCATACAGCTCCAGCGTGGCCTGGCCGTCATCGACGGCGCTGCGCCAGTCCGCCAGCTGCTGCAGCTGCGCCTTCACCTCATCCAGCCGGCGCATCTGCTTCTGGGCGTTCTGCTGGTCATCCCAGAAATCCGGCTGGGCGGCGAGTTGCTCGAGATCCTGTTGTCTGGCCTTCAGTGCAGGAACGTCAAAGACAGTCCTGGGCATGGCCCAGGCGGTCAGTGAGCTCGGAGAGATCGCGCTTGAAGTCGGTGAGATCCAGCAAGGACTCGGTCCTGATCAGCCTCTGACGCTATCAGCGCAGTTGCTGCATAGGATCCGCTCAAAGCCTCCAACTTCTATGGCCAAGGTCGAGATCTACACCTGGCGCACCTGCCCTTTCTGCGTGCGGGCCAAGGGCCTTCTGGACCGCAAGGGGGTGGGCTACACGGAACACAGCGTTGACGGCGATGAGCCTGGACGTGATGCGATGGCGGCCCGTGGCGATGGACGGCGCAGTGTTCCGCAGATCTTCATCGACGACCAGCACATTGGCGGTTGTGACGATCTGCATGCCTTGGAGCGTGCCGGCAAGCTCGATCCGCTGCTCAACTCTTAAGCCATGCGCCAGCTGTTCGTGCTGGATCCGCTGCGGCAGATCAATCCAGCCAAGGATTCCAGCGCCGCTCTGATGCAAGCGGCCCAGCGTTCTGGGGATGAGATCTGGGCCTGCACGCCCTCGGATCTGATCGCGCGAGGGGATGAACCCCTCGCCATGGCTCTGCCGGTCACACCCGATCCATGGATCGGTGTGGGTGCTCCTGAGCGTCAGGCCCTGGCGGGGTTTGATGTGATCTGGATGCGCAAGGATCCGCCCGTCGATGAGGCCTACCTCTACGCCACCCATCTGTTGGAGGTGGCAGAACGGGCCGGCGTTCGCGTGCTCAACCGTCCCAGTGCCCTGCGCAGCTGGAACGAAAAGCTCGGTGCCCTGCGTTTCAGCCGTTGGATGGCACCCACCCTGGTGGCCGGACGGGTGAGTGAACTCATCGCCTTTGCGCAGGAGCAGGGGGAGGTGGTGCTCAAACCGCTGGGGGGCCGCGCCGGTCTAGGGGTGATCCGGGTCCATGCCGATGCGCCTGGGCTGAAGGCGCTGCTGGAGCTGGTCACGGAGCAGGAACGGTTGCCTGTGATGGCCCAGCGTTTTCTGCCGGATGTGGTGGAGGGCGATAAACGGATCCTGCTGGTGGATGGTGAACCCCTTGGTGCGATCAACCGCCGGCCCTCGCCTGGGGAGTTCCGCAGCAACCTGGCGGTGGGTGGCCAGGCCGAAGCGACTGATCTGAGCGATCGGGATCGTCAGATTTGTGCGGCCCTGGCGCCGGCGTTGCGGGCGGAAGGATTGTTCTTCGTCGGAATCGACGTGATCAGCGGCATGTTGAGTGAGATCAACGTCACCAGTCCAACCGGCGTGCGTGAGGTGGAGCGGCTGATGCAGCAGCCTTTAGCGGATCAGACGATGGAACGGTTGCGGGCACTGGTCTGACGGCCCATTGCTTGCAGCTCCAGCTGGTCTGCCAGCACCGCGAGTTTGAGCTCCACCTCCTGCCGTTCCCGCTCCGCGATGGACCCCCGCACCAGACCAGCGCCTGCCGTGAGATCGAGATGGCAGCCGCGGGCATGGCCGCATCGGATCGCCACCCTCAGCTCCGCGTCTCCAGCACGATCGATCCAGCCGATGGGGGCGGCATAACTGCCGCGCTCAAACGGTTCCAACGCCCTCAGCCATGCCATGGCCTGCCGCCGCGGCAATCCCGCCACCGCTGGAGTGGGGTGTAATTGCTCCGCCAAGGTGAGCACGGGGATCCCTTCTGATTGCGTCGTGATCGGTGTGTGCAGGTGGGTGAGTCGACCATGCCGAGCCAGTTGGGGTTGGCGCCGCCGGCGCGGGGTCAGCCCCATCTGCTGAAGCTGGTTGGTGATTGTTTCCACCACCAGTTCGTGCTCACGGCGGTCCTTGTCGGAACGCAGCAGCACGTCGCCGTCGTCCCCCTCCCCTGCTGTGCCGGCCAGCGCATCACTGCGCAGCCAGCCACTGCGCAGGCTGAGCAACCGTTCCGGTGAAGCCCCGAAAAACACATCGCCTTCCCTGCGCTGCCAGAGAAAGCGACAGCTGCCAGCCTGCTGCCGACGCAGGCGGTTCAGCAGGGGCAGAGGGTTGAACGGGTCATCCAGCTTGATCGTGTGGCGCACGGCCAGCACCAGTTTGTGGAGTTCGCCGTTGTTGACCAGGTCAAGGCCGCGCTCGAGGGCGGCGGCATAGCGTTGCTTCCAGACGGCCGGGTCGCTCGAACCGAGTCGATTTGGGGACGCATTCGGTTCCACGGGCGGCATCGCACCCTGCAGGCGTTCGTGCTTCAGCCAGAGCTGTTCCGCCAGCAGTCGGCCATCGGCCGCGGAGTTCACCACACCGTTGAGGCGCAACCAGCCGCGACGTCCCTGACGGCTCAATTGCCAGCGCGGCAGGACTGCTTCCACGCCAGGGGGCACATCGGTGCCTTCGTGGTGTTCGGCGATCTGGTCAAAGAAGCGGAAGCGCAGCAGGATCCGAGGTCTTGCCTGGGCCGGACTGTCTGCGGCCGTGTCCTGAAGCCGGCTGAGCGTGAGATCGGCGAAGCGCTGGGCCAGTTCGAAGCGCCGTGCGCCGGCCAGCTCCAGCTGCTGACAGGTTCCCGCGGCAGCAAGGCACAGCCCTGGTGCCCCATCCATCAGCATCTGGAACGGAGCCTGCTCCGCAAGGATGGGCAGGGCCTGCAGCGGATCAATGCCATCCAGGGGCAGCGCCAGGCTCAGCAGGGCGTCATCGCTGGTGCGTTCCATCCACCCCTGCCGTGCGGCGGTGAGAACACTGCTGAAACAACGATCAGCCGGCATCCGCGGCGTTGCTGGCCAAAGGGACTGCTCAAATGTATGAGTCATCACCCGGTGAAACCGGGCCATGTGCATGCCAGAGCCGCAGGCTGTCGCATCCCGTTACGCCGAGCGGCGACGTTTGTGGAAAGCCGCGATCAAGTGGCCGATGTATTCGGTGGCTGTGATGCCGGTGCTTGTGGCGGCTGGCTGGCGCGTCGGCTCCGATGAGAGCCTGCGCTGGGATCAGCTGCTGGGTTTTCTGCTGGCGGCGATCCTGCTGTTGCTGTGGGAGAACCTCAGCAACGATCTGTTCGATGCCGACACCGGCGTTGATCGGGTCGGCAAGCCCCATTCGGTGATCAACCTCACCGGCCGCCGCAACGGGGTGGCCCTGCTTTCCAGCATCGCCCTGCTGCTGGGTCTGTTGCTGATGGGCGGATTGGCCCTGCGCAGCAGTCCTGCGGTGTTCCCGCTGGTGTTGCTCTGCTGCGGGATCGGCTACCTGTACCAGGGGCCACCGTTCCGCCTTGGTTACCGCGGATTGGGTGAGCCACTGTGTTGGCTGGCTTTCGGTCCTCTGGCGACCGCCGCGGCTCTGCTCGTGCTGGCGCCCCAGGGACCTGCTCCGATCCCTTGGCAAACCGCCTTTGCACTTGGTTCTGGCCCGGCTCTGGCCACCACCTTGGTGCTGTTCTGCTCCCACTTCCATCAGGTGGAGGAAGACGCTGCCCATGGCAAACGCTCACCGGTGGTGCGGTTGGGCACGGCCCGTGCGGCTGCGGTGGTGCCCTGGCTGGTGGCTGGCAGCCTGGCCTTGCAATGGCTGCCGGTGCTGCAGCGTCTATGGCCAGCCACAGCCCTGCTGAGCGTGATCGGGCTGCCGGCCGCCGTCCAGCTGATCCGTCTGCTGCGGGAGCATCACCACCAGCCGGAGCGGGTGATGGGCAGCAAATTTCTGGCCCTGCGCTTCCAGGCTCTCAGCGGGCTTGGGCTGGCCGTCGGTCTGGGCATCGCTCCACTGCTGGGATGGTGATGCAGCTGCAATGGCGGGCCTACCGATTCGTGCTGCAGCCGCCGATGCTCACCGCCTCCGGGCCTTGGAGCGAACGGTGCGGATGGTTGCTGCGGTTGGACGACCCCCAGAGCGGCAGGTTGTGCTGGGGAGAGGCCGCACCAGGTCCTGCCGAGCATGCCCTCTGTGCCGCAGCGCTCAGCGCGCTTCCCTCTGAGTTGAGCGCCGGGGAGCTGAATGATCAGCTGAGCACCCTGCCAGGCCCCGTGGCCTTCGCCATTGGCTTGGCCTTGGCTGAGCTCGAAGGGCTGGAGGGTGATGGCTGGCTGCCGGCACCCGCGTCTGCGGTGTTGCTGCCGGCTGGTGGCGACGCCATCCCAGCGCTTCAGCAATCCTTGCGGCGGCACGAGGGCAACGCCTCGGCCTTTGTTGCCAAGTGGAAGGTGGGGGTGCTGGATTGCGAGAGGGAACTTCACGTGTTGGAGCAGCTGTTGGAGCAGCTACCACTCGGAGCTCAGCTGCGCCTCGATGCCAATGGCGGCTGGGATCGCGTCACCGCTGGTCGTTGGGCCATGCGGCTGCAGCAGGAGCCCAAGCTGCAATGGCTGGAGCAACCGTTGCCACCCCGCGACCATGCCGGATTGCTGGCCCTGGCCAAGCGTCTTCCAGTGGCCCTGGATGAATCACTCCGTGATGCGGCGGGCGTCCCGGTCGGCTGGCCCGGTTGGCTGGTGCACAAACCTGCGTTGGAAGGCGATCCCCGGCCCCTGTTGCAGCAACTTCAGATCGGTGCGCCCAGACGCATGGTCTCCACCGCCCTGGAAACCGGTGTCGGTGCTCGCGCCGTGGCCCACCTCGCGGCTCTTGCCAGCCGTGGCCCCACCCCCTGCGCCGCAGGACTGGCTCCAGGCTGGGGCGCATCGGGAGATCTGGCCAGCCCAAACCCGCTACTGGTGTGGGAGGCGGCGGGGCGATGAATGGCTGGACGTTGCTGGCCAGTCCCCATGAGCGAGTGGCTGGAGAACAGGCCATGGCTGGATGCCGCGACTGGCCGGAAGGCAGCGGCGTAGTGATCGGCAGCGGCGGCAGCAGTGGCGGACGCAAGTGGTGCCTTCAGACATGGGCCAACCTCGAGCAGTCGGCCCGCAGCTGCGGGCAGTGGCTCCGGCGCCTGGGCATTGATCCCAACGTCGTGCGGCTGGTGAACCCGCTGCCGGGCCATCACATGGGGGGGCTGATGCCCCAGATCAGGGCGCGGCAATGGCAGGTGCCGCTGCTGGCCCTCGCCCCGGAACTGCTGAGATCTCCTGTTGAGCTACTCGAGCAGCACGGCAACCTCAGCAGCGACGGCCGTGACGCGGTGATCTCGATGGTGCCGACGCAACTGCAGCGGCTGCTGGCGGACCCCTCCGGCTGCCGCTGGCTGCAGCAATTCCGACTGCTCTGGATTGGCGGTGGTCCCCTCAACGCTGCCCTGGCCGATCAAGCCCGCCAACTCCAGCTGCCGCTGAGCCCCTGTTACGGCAGCACCGAAACAGCCGCGATGGTCTGCGCCCTAGATCCTGCCCAGTTTCTGGCTGGTCAAAGCAGTTGCGGTGCCCCTTTCAACGATGTGCAGCTGAAGCTCGATGCAGCGAGCGGCGCCGTGGCCGTGAAGACCCCACGGCTCAGCCTGGGCTGGCTCGACGGCGAGCAGCTGCAGCTCTTCAGCGATGCCGACGGTTGGTGGCAAAGCGGCGATGCGGGCCGCATCGGCTCAACAGGTCTGGAGCTCTTGGGCCGGCTTGATGGTGCGCTGAACAGCGGCGGCGCCACCGTTTTTCCTGAGCAGATTGAGTCGGCCCTGGGCGGCCTTCCCGGGCTGGAGGCGCTTCTTGTGGTGGGACTGCCGGATCCGGAATGGGGCGAGCGACTGATTGGCCTGGTCAAACCTGCCCCAGGCACCAACGGCAACATCCTGGTGGAACGATTGCGCCAACAGAGCGATGGCCTGCCCCCGGCGCAACGGCCCAAGCAGTGGTGGATCTGCCCGGAGCTTGCAACCAACCCACAGGGCAAGTGGCAACGCAAGCGTTGGCAGGCCTGGTTGCAATCGCAAGAATCACGTGAGTCGCCTGAATCCCATGGCTGAGTTATCGGAAACCGAGATCAGCAACAAAAAACTGGCGGCAGGCCTTCTGGGGATCTTTCTGGGTTCATTCGGGATTCACAAGTTCGTTCTCGGTTACAACAAAGCCGCCATCATCATGTTGGTGGTGGGTCTGGCCGGCGGTGTTGTGACCTGTGGCGTTGCCACCGCTGTGATGTCCATCGTTGGATTGATCGAAGGCATCATCTACCTCACCAAAACCACGGATGAATTCCGCGAGATGTATCTCGATCAAGAAAAGGCCTGGTTCTGATGGAGAGTCCTCCGGTTCGGCGATCGGCGTCCACGGCCCTGCTGGTGGTTGCAGGCTTGATCAGTGCGGCGGCCCTTTCAGGCCAGGTTCAGGGAGGTTTCCACCCGCTGGGTCTCGCGGTTTCACTGCTGCCGCTGCAGTGTGCAGCTCTGTTCTGGGCATGGCAGCGGGTACGTGCTTAAAGGCTGCTGATCTGTCCGGTGCTGGAGGCTTCGAGCCAGAGGTCAATGGCGTTCGGGAGCGGGCATCGCTGGCGTGTTGAGGTACGGATGGCGAGATGGCGGATCAGACCGCTCGCCACATCAACTCCATCCAGCTGGAACAGAGTGTTGACCTCGAAGCATCCGGGGTCGAGTCGTCGCGGCTTGACGCGCACCTGCAGGTGATCACCGCCATGCAACGGCCGCAGGAAATCAGCTTCGCAATGCACCACCGGTAGTGCTGTTTCGGGCCAATGCTCCTGGCCGCGGCCCCCGGGGAAGATGCTTCCAGCAGCGATGCCATATCGCTCGAGGCTTTCTTCCCAGGCTTCATGGCACCAACGCAACAACTGATGGAAATGCATCACACCGGCGGCATCGGTGTCGCCGAAGCGCACGCGACGCTCGAGCTGGAGCCAGTGGTCGGGGGAGGGCACGGTCTCTTGAAGTCGGGGCGTCAGGGCGAAGCCGGAAACCCCAGCATGCCTTCAAAGCCATAGCCATAACTGAGGATCAGGCGCATCAACCAGTAGAGGAGGAGTGCGCTCGCCGTGATCAGCACCGGTCTGGTTCGCCAGCGCATCGGCAGCATTCGTCGCCGTCGCAGGGCCAGTGCGCTCCACACGATCAGCCCCGCTGCGACGGCCGGACCAAACGCATG
>NHIA01000048.1 GCA_002170825.1 Cyanobacteria bacterium TMED177 | reverse complement strand
ATCAGGAAGCCAGCTACGGCGGGCTTGAGGAACTTGGTCACGCCCTCAGTGGAGGCGTGGGCGCGGTGGGCGGCGCCGAAGGCATCGTTGACGTACACCTCCGCCAGGCCGGCGAGCTTCTCGGCGAAGCCAGCCTCGTTCTTTTCTTCCTCAGCGAAGAAGCGCACGTTCTCCAGCAGCACCACATCGCCATTCGCCATGGCGCCAACCTTGGCTTCAGCGTCAGGGCCGATGCAGCTGTCAGTCTTGGCTACTGGCTTGCCCAGCAGCTCGCTGAGGCGGGCTGCCACGGGGGTGAGGCGCATGGCGTCGTTCACCTGACCTTTGGGACGGCCGAAGTGAGCCGACAGGATCACCTTGGCGCCTTTGCCAATCAGGTCGTTGATCGTGGGGAGCGCAGCGCGGATGCGGGTGTCATCGGTAATCGCACCGGCATCGTCCAGCGGCACATTGAAATCAACCCGCACAAGCACACGCTTTCCGCTGAGGTCGGTGCCGGAAAGGCTTGCCAGGGAACGCTTCGCCATGGGGTTGTGTCGTGCGGTAGGAAAACGGGGTGAGGTTAACCCGAGTTTCAGGCTCTCGGCGCTATGACTAATAACGCGCTGTCTGCAGGAGGCCGTCGCGATGTTTGAAACCGTTCTGTTCCCGATCGATCAGAGCCGTGAGGCTGTGGAGACTGCCGGTAAGGCCCTTGAGCTGGCGCGAAGCCACAACAGCCGACTGGTGGTGCTGTCGGTGGTGCAGCCCGAGCGCCCGGAGATGCACGACCATCAGGCGGTGGCCACCTTGTTGGCCGAGGCCAGAAATCGTTTTGAACAGGCTGGGGTGGCTTGCGAGGTGGTGGAGCGTGAAGGCAAGCCAGCGTTTGTGATCTGCGACGTGGCCGACGAGTTGAATGTGGATGTGATCGTGATGGGAACCCGGGGTGTGAATTTGCAAGCCGAAAGTGGCAGCACGGCGTCGCTGGTGATTCAGCTGGCCCCGTGCCCTGTGTTGGTGGTGCCGTGAGTTCACCGCCGATCCAGTGGTATCCGGGGCACATCGCTAAGGCGGAGCAGCAGCTCAAGCGCAATCTCGACAAGGTGGACCTGGTGATTGAAGTGCGCGATGCGCGCATTCCCCTGGCGACGGGGCACCCCCACCTCAACCGTTGGATCAACGGCAAGCAGCATCTGCTGGTGATCAACCGTCGTGACATGGTCACGTCTGAGGCACGGGTTGCATGGGAGGCCTGGTTCAAAGCCCGTGGGCAACGCACCGTGTGGTGCGATGCCAAGGCTGGCACCGGTGTGAAGCAGGTGCAGCAAGCGGCGATCCGTGCCGGCGATCAGCTCAATGAGCGGAGGCGTAACCGCGGCATGCGCCCCCGTCCCGTGCGGGCGCTCACCCTGGGGTTCCCCAACGTGGGCAAATCGGCCTTGATTAACAGGCTTGTCAAACAGAAGGTGGTGGCCAGTGCCCGGCGTGCCGGTGTCACGCGCACGTTGCGTTGGGTGCGACTGGGGCAGGATCTTGATCTGCTTGATGCGCCCGGGGTGCTGCCGCCGCGGCTGGATGACCAGCAGGCAGCACTCCATCTGGCGTTGTGCGACGACATCGGCCAAGCGGCTTACGACGGTGAGCTCGTGGCCCAGGCGTTTCTGAATCTCCTCAAGGGATTGCAGCCGCAGGAGGCCTCAGGCGTGGGGTTGGTGCTCCTGGAGAGCCGTTATGGCGTTCCTCTGGAAGGGGCTACCGAAGATCCTGCCTACTGGCTGGAGGCTGTGGCGGAGCGCCACACCTCAGGGGATACAGCGCGGATGGCCCAGCGATTGCTCGATGATTTCCGAAAATCTGCTTTAGGCAGCATCGCGCTNGAGCTGCCGTTTGATTGAGNCGTTGTCAANGTCAGTTGATTTTACAATAAAAAAGTTATCTTATTGTTTGCTATCTGATATTGCCGGGCTTGGAATCCATTGCTTAAGTGTGGGAAATGATGCGCTTCGGTGGATTTTCAGCAAGCTATTCAGTGGTTTAAGCAGGATCCTTGTCTGCCGGGGCTGGATGATCCGTATCGGGTTTATGCGGCTTTAAGGGAAGAATCCGCCATTCATTGGTGTGAAGGTCCGAAGTTGTGGATGATTGTTGCTTATCAAGAGGCTGTTGACCACATGAAGGATGCTCGCTTTAGCCGGCAGAGTCACCTTGATGAATTGATTGCCCGATTTGGCNATGGCCATATTTTTGAACGCCAGAAAAATGATTTGCCTTATATGGATGGACGTGAACATGCCCGTTTAAGACATCATGTTACTCAGGCCTATCGGGGTATAGATTTTCAACTGTTGGCAACATTCACCCAGGCNTTTTTGCNTGATCGCTTTCAGGCGATTGCTGGTGAGCCAGTGATTGACCTCGTTCGCGAGATTGCCAACCCCCTGCCAGTGATGGTGGTCAGCGAACTGATGGGAGTGCCTTCTGAGCAGCAGGAGATGGTCTGTCAGAAGGTGGGTGCCTTTGTGCGTGCTCGCGGGTTGACACAGACGCAGTCCACTGTGGAAGAAGGTGATGATTCAATGGGCTTTTATAATGAGTATTTTCTGCCATTGATTCGCGAAAAGCGTCAGCATCTTTCTACAGACTTGCTGAGCCGTTTGATTTCGGATCATCAGGAAAANATGCATCTCACTGATGAGCAATTGCTGTTGGTGATCAGCAGTAATTTCTATTCCGCAAGTATTTATACCCTTCGGTTGCTGGTTGGCACAGTCGCCTGGGCTCTGTCTCTGCATCCGGAGGTGTATACGCGAATTCGAGCTGATCGTCAGTTGGTCGCACCTGCGCTTGAAGAGGTGTTGCGCTGGGACCCGCCCGCTCAGGCGATTAATGCCGGTACGGCTCTTGAGGATATGGAGATTGATGGAAAAATAATTCGAGCTGGTGAGTCAGTTTCTGTCTTGGTGAGTGCCGCAAATCGTGATCCTCGCGTGTTTGAACATCCGGATCAGTTCCTGATTGATCGGAATCCGAATCACCATCTCAGTTTTGCGCCTGGTCTGCATCAGTGCCTTGGCCTTCACCTGGCGAGGATGGAAGGAGCATGTTTCCTGAATGCACTCTGTGATCATTTTGAATCACTTGAGGTTGTTGAAGGTGAGAGTNGNCGTTTGCTTGGAGACCGTTTCCGAGGGTTTGATCGACTCTTGCTCAAGGCTTCGCCTGTGTAATGGGGGTGGGATTCTTGGCACGGCCGTTGGACTACATCGAATGCCTGTTCATTTCTGCAGCGCAGGAGCCTAGAGAGTCGCCTCTTGAGAGAAACCTGATTCATAGCGTTGAATCAGCCCTGGCTCATGTNGAGCGTCGTCTTTCTCAGGGGTTGAGTCGTTGGTTGGTTGTAGCTGTGAATGATCAACCAGGTTTGGATCAGCTTGATGAGCCGAATTTCTGTGTGGCTCATTTCCTTGAACAGGTTAGTGCGCGATGGGCGCGCAATCAGGTCATGTTGATCGCTGATGTGGGATTGTCTCCTTATCTCGCTTCTGGCCACAGTGTTGTATTGAAGGAGGGTCTGGTCGATCTGGAGGCNTCCTATCAGGCTGCGATTCGTCTGGCTTTGCGATTCGCTGACGCAGGNGCTCATTATGTGGCTCCTTGTCTTTCATTGCCTGATCAGACATCCCGGTTGGGCGCTGCTTTGAGAAGTAGAGATCTAGTGTGTGGATTGATGCCTTACAGCACGAAGTTTTCCTCTTCGTTGTATGGACCTTATCGGTCGACGGTCGGCTCCTCGCTGGGGTTCGCGCGCAAAAGTTATCAGTTTGATTTCTCTGATGCAGAGATGGCACTTCACCAAATGGATGAAGACTTCAAGCAAGGAGCGGAGATCGCCATTGTGAAACCAGCGTTGCCTTATCTCGATGTCCTGCAGGACGCTTGCCGTCGCTCAAGGCGTCCGGTGGCTGTCTATCACGTGAGTGGTGAGTATGCGATGGCGATGGCGGCAGCTAAGACTGGTTTGTTGGATCCCCAAGCCTATTTTTCTGAGATCCATGCTGCGTTCGCCCGTTGTGGGGCTCGTTATGTGATTGGTTATGCAGCTGATCATTTCCTGCATCATGTTTCTGATTGATGCGAATCCTGGTGGTTGGCTCTGGTCCGGTTGGGCTTATGTTCTGCGCCAAGCTGTCTCGGGAGGGGCACGAGTGTGTCTTGATTGAGCGTCATGATTTCAATCAGACATTTTCGAGAGCCTCAACGCTTCAGCCAGCCACCCTTGAGCTCCTGTCTGAATTTGCCTGTTGGCCTGAGCTTTTGGCCCAGGGAGAGGTTGTCTCAGATGTCATGTCTTGGAATCTCGAACGATCGACTCAACAACGATCAAGCTATGACGCGCTCTCGGCTCAGACCCGATTCCCTTACCGATTGCATTTGCATCAGGCTGCATTGCGCGCGGAGTTGATCGCCGAACTCCAAGCTTCCAGGTGTTGTTGTCTGGTGGACAAGGCCGATGCTGTTGCCTTGCAGTTTGATCGTTGCAAGCAAGGCGTGTCTCTACGGGTCAATCGCTTTGGATCAAGTGGCTTGAGCCAAACATTTCAAGGAGATTATCTGATTCTCTGTGATGGAGCGCGCAGTGTGTTGCGTGATCAGCTGGGTCTTCGTTTTGAGGGGTATGACTTGCCAACCCCAGTTGTGCGTCTTTCCGTGCCAATGATTCCTGACTCTCTGCAGGGGCAATTGGCTGGGGTGTCTTATGTCCAATCAGAAGGTGGTTCGGTGAGCTGCCTCAAGATGACCGACGGTTGGCGTTTTGTACTGCGGCCTCGCTTATCTGAACTGCGGCAGGCACTAGCGGGTACTGCATGGGCACGGCAACGTTTGGCCGGTGTCTTCAGGGATTGCGTGCCGGCTCAGTGGTGGGAATCGATTCCGGCCATGCGTGACTCCTATCGCGTTGCGCAGCGTTGTGTGAAAACCCGACAAGTGCAAAGGGTGTTTCTCTTGGGTGATGTGGCCCATGTCACCAACACCCGAGGAGGTTTGAATATGAATTTCGGATTAATAGAAGCCTATGCATTGGCATCCTGTTTTTTGAACCATCCTGATTGGCAAGCATTGCAGCATTGGAATCTGACCTGGTCGCGTTTGACGCAAGATGCCTTGATGGCGCGCACCCAGCAGTTGCTGGCGGGACGGACTCCTCGTTTCCTGAGGTCTTCTAGTGAGTCGTTTGGGGCGCTGATGCGTGCTTCACTGCTTGACCTACTTTCGTATTCAAAGTCTTTGCGCCGATGACTCTTGAATCAATGCACTCTGTTGGGCTTTTGGTGCCTCCTTCCAATCCAACGCTGGAAATCGAGCTCAAACAGCTCTTGGATGATCAGCCTTGTCTTTATGTGTCCAGGCTTCCTGTCTTCCCTGATTGTGACCTAGCGGAACGCAACAGGCGTTATCTGCAGGAGTATCTGGATACTTCGCTTCGCTTTGGCAAGCTACCGCTGTCTGCCATTCTTGTTGGTCTTACCGGTTCAAATTATGCGTCAGGACCGGGAGAAGATAGGCGTTTTTGTGACGAACTCTCGGCGAGGCTGAACGTTCCATTTGTGACCACCAGTCTGGCCATCCTTGAATTGCTCCATCATTTGCAATTCAAGCGTCTTCACCTTGAACTTCCTTATCCGCAATGGCTTATCAATGAGGCGAAGTGCTATTGGGAGCAAGCTGGCATTGAAGTTGTTGCTGCCAATTCCATTCTCGATGCACTCCAGGTACAGGATGCTTACGCGATTGACTCCGAGGCTTTGGAGGATTATCTTCAATCTTTGACCTTCCAGGATGGCGCTCCTGTTCTTCTTTCAGGAACAGGGATGCGTACGGTTGGGGTGATCGAGGACTTGATTGATCGTTATCCTGCTCCGTTGCTGTCTTCCAATCTGGCAGCGGCTCGCTGGCTTCTATCTCGTTGTGGTGATCGTGGACTTCGTGGTTCGGTCTTGTTTTGCAAGCTGTACGAGAAACTCGAGCGTTTTGCATCTATGAGTGACTGGTCTGAAGTTGATTCACTGTTCAATCCCTTCTAACTTTTTTCTGTATTCATGCTTCGGGTAGTAGGCCATTGCTGAGGTCTCCCTCAAGCCAATGGTTGACTAATCGTTCGGCACATCGTGTTTCAAGATGATCTTCCAGTAGGCGCTTGGCTTTCGTGATCCGGTCATCAATGCTGAGAGGATAGCCTGGGTCGCCTTTCAGATATTTGCATTCAGCGCGACTTCTCCTCCCTTGTTGGTCAGTCAGATTCAGCACAGCCCAGCGTCCTGATTGATGATCATTGGCCAGGAGTTTGGTTCGACTCATGAGGATGGCCACGTCTGGATGATGCAGCCAGCTCTGATTAAAGATGTTTGTACTCGTATCACCTGTCAGCAGGCAAATGCAGGTTGCGTATTGCAGGCTGAACTGAGCCTGTATGCGATTGCTCGGTTCGCTTTGGTCGCAATAGTTGATTGCTTCAGGGTAAGTTTCAATTGTGATTGTGCTGGGGATGTCTTGTTGTCTCAGGGTCTGTTCTGAGTGATATCCGTGGCTTTGGCGCCAATTCAGAGCAGCTTCCATGCCGTAGTGCAGGTGGCGTGCCCCTGGATAGAGCTTCACATAGCTGTCTTCAATCGCGAATTCCGCTCTGATCGTGAGGTCTGGTGCCGATGGCCAGCGTTGTTGATGGTCGCTTGACGTTCGCCCTGGTCGGGCTGGTCCGTGCAATCCGGCTCTAGAAGCTAAGGCCAGCTGCAGCCCTGTTAGGGCAGACAAGCCGGAGTAGAGCAAGCGTGAACCGCTTCCCGCCTCCACAGGTGCAAACAGGCTTCGACTCATCTGACAGAGAGCGCCATTGATCGCGCCTCTGGTTTGCTCCGGTGTTGTCTTCAGAAGTGTGCATGCGGCCACGGTCGCCGCGATGGTTCCCCATGTGCCGTCCACGTGTTCCCCGGGGGGTACGGAATACGCTTCACCGAATCGGGTGCCGATTTCATAGCCCTGAAGAATGGCCCGCAAGATCTGATCGAGCGTGCAATTCAGACTCAGGCCCAGCCCGATACTGATTGGAACCACGTGAAGTGCGGGGCGGCCATGGGCCTTGGCATTGCCTTCAACCAATTCATTCCATGGAGCTGCTGCTGACAGCACGCTGATCAGGCCGTGGATACTCAGTTTTTGTCGGATCCCAGGAAAGTGCAGATGACCTGGCTCGAGATTGGCATTGTTCTCGCTGTACGCCTGAATGAGATTGCTGGACAATCCATTGATGATGACCGCACATGTGTCGAGTAAGACGAGGCGTGTTGCTTGAATGATTGATTGCTTCTCATGTGTTTGATCGTGCTTCCACTGTGTCTTGATTGCCTGGCTTAGTGAGGTCGCTTCTGTTCCCCATTCACGCCAGTCATTGCTTTTATTCGTGCTATGACCAGGCTGTGTATTGGGGGCTGTAGACATGCGTGCGAGCCAGAAATTTCCCTTGACGATTCTAGGGGCGGTGATGGGAGTGAGCATCGGCAACATGTTCTATTCCCAGTCCCTGTTGCCCGTCATTTCTTCAGCATTTGACTTGCCGTCTGGTCGTGTTGGGGTCGTGCCGGTGATGCTGCAGGTGGGTTTGTTGACCTCTCTTGTGTTCCTCTTGCCGGCTGGAGATCTTCTAGATCGCCGTAAAATGCTTCGCTTGATTGCTTGTGGGGCATCGCTGTCGGCTTTTTCAATTGTCTTGTCAGGAGACTTCTCGCTACTTCTTGTTGCTTTTTATGGTTTGGGTTTTTGTTCGTTAAGCTCGTATATTCTCCCCGCTTTTGTTTCCGGTCTGGTTGGCCCTCATGAGCGAGGGTTTGTGATCGGCAGATTGCTCAGTGGTCAGTTTGCAGGCATCCTCTTGTCCCGTTTCTTTAGTGGACTGATGGCGCATTGGTTTGGCTGGCGGAGCATTTATTTGATGTCTGCAGTTCTGATGGGTGGAGTCGCTCTCTTGTGGCCTCGTTTGATTCCGCCTGATACCGAGAGTGTGAACGAGCCCTATGCACTCGTGATCAGTCGTCAGTTCTCATTGTTTCGGCGTTTTGATGTTCTCAGGCAAGCCTGTGCCAGCCAAGGCTTTCAATTCGCTGCTTTTATTGTTGTCTGGACAGGGCTTTCATTGCGTTTGGCGAATCCCCCCTGGTCGTTCGGCCCAGCCCAGATTGGTGCTTTCGGTCTTGTTGGCCTGGCCAGCATCACATCCGCAGCCTGGGTTGGTCGCATGGTGGATCGATTCGGCGCCCGTCAGGTGATCACAGGGTGTAGTGGGATGACCTTGCTGGGAGTGATCGGACTGATTGTTTGGGATACATCCGTTGTGGCGATTCTTGTCTCAATGTGTTGTATCGACTTTGGAGTGCAGGGAAGTTACGTCGCGAATCAGTCGCGGGTGTTGTCGCTTGATCTGGCAGCACGATCAAGGCTCGGTGCCTTGCTCTTCATCTCTGCGTTCGGGGCTGCGGCTGTCAGCGGTCTTCTTCTGGTGAGACTTTGGCCCATCTGGGGATGGCACGGTGTTTTATACCTGGCTTTAGGGCTGGTTCTGCTGGCCATGCTTTCCCAGTGTTCTGGGCTGACCATTGCCAGACCATCCCCCTCTTCCTGAACTCTCGTTTGACCAGGCTTTTGGTGAAGGCCAGGGAGAGCTGCTCAGCCTGACTTACCCCAAGCCTTTGCCCATGCGGCTTGACCGCTGGCTTGTGAGCCAGCGTCGCGAACAGAGTCGCGCCCGAATTCAGAAATTCATTGATGCGGGTTTGGTGCGAGTGAATGGTCGAACGGGTAAAGCGAAGACCCCCCTGCGTCAGGGCGATGAGGTGCAGCTCTGGATGCCCCCACCTGAGCCGCTGCCCTACCTGAAGCCTGAGGCGATGGATCTGGATGTGCTTTTCGAAGATGAGCACTTGATTGTGATCAACAAGCCCGCTGGCCTCACCGTGCACCCAGCCCCTGGTAACAAGGATGGAACCCTGGTGAATGGACTGTTGCATCACTGCCCGGATCTACCGGGGATCAGTGGCAAGCTCAGGCCGGGAATCGTGCATCGTCTGGACAAAGACACCACCGGCTGCATCGTGATCGCCAAATCCCAGGAGGCACTGGTGAAGCTGCAGGTGCAGATCCAAAAGCGCATTGCCTCACGGGAGTACCTCGCGGTGGTGCATGGGGTGCCGTCAGGAGACAGCGGCACGATCGTGGGGGCCATCGGCCGCCACCCAGTGGATCGCAAGAAATATGCGGTGGTGAGCACCGAGAGCGGTCGTTTTGCTTGCACCCACTGGAGCTTGCAGGAGCGGCTTGGTGATTATTCGCTGCTGCGTTTCAAGCTGGANACNGGGCGCACGCACCAGATCCGCGTGCACTGCGCNCATATGAATCANCCNGTGGTGGGNGATCCCACCTACAGCCGCTGCCGCAAGCTGCCGATCGACCTGCCTGGTCAGGCCCTGCACGCCTTTCAGCTGGGCCTCGATCATCCAATCAGCCGCGAACGAATGCTGTTTGAAGCACCAATGCCAGGCGTGATGGTGCGGCTGTTGAACAAACTCAGAAATCGGAATTAGCCAAAACCTGAGGTGGTTTGCGCTGCAAAAGCCAAGGCGCCCGTTAAGCCAGCGTTGTAATCAATGGCCACCTCGTTCGAGATGTAATCAGAGCGCAGATCGTTGTAGGCAAAGTCATCAGCGCTGCTTGGACCTCCAACCAAAGCACCAGCCAAGACATATTCATTGGCATTCGGAGCGTTAAACCCTTCCCATCCCACACCAGATGCGGCCCTGTGATGGGGCTGCTGAGGAAAATTTTCTCCAAAGCCAACCAAATAGCTGAAACCCCGTGGATTATCACCAAGAATGTAATCAATGGAATCAACAGCCAGTTCGCTGTAGGCACCACCTGGATTGGTGATGGAATCAGCAACAATTCCCGCCAGCATTGCGGTGTTGGCTGCATAGCGAAGTGATCCCCATTGATCAACAAATCGCAAGCCACCGTCGGTGATTTGTGGNCCTTGATCACCAGTCACCCAGCTATCAAGCCAAGCTGANACATCATCCATGGCTTGTTGATCNTNGAGGTCNTGACTCAGTAACACCGCTGTCCCATACGATGCGTCATCCCAGTTNGGGGCCCAAGCATGATTCAAGCCTCCGATCATTGNGTGATAGCGATCCTGGGCTTCCAGCCTNTAAGTGGATCCATCCTGTCCAGCCGCCTCNAGTCCCCGAGCTAACCAGAGNCCTCCGTAGGCGAGTTCATCTTGGAATCCACTCCAAGAGTTATAGAAGGGTTGAACAGAAGAAATCGAATCTGAATACTTGCCCTGAAAAGTGACTGCAAAATCGAATAACGCCTCCGCGTTATTCAGTAGCTCATTGGCATAGTCGATCTCGCCATGGTCGCGGAACAAAATCGATGCAGAGGCCAATGCGGCAGCACTTGCGGCTGCAACATCAGATCCTGGTTTCTCGGCCGTGATGGCTAAAGCTGGGCGTGCAATGGATTGACTTTCAGGCGAGTTCCACAACGCATGATCAGCCTGTCCGTCGCCAACTTGAACAATGAAGAAGTCCGTGCTGCCATTNGCATCCACTTGATGTGCCTTCAGTAANTAATCCGTTCCCCATTTCACAGTGCTCAAAAGCTCGTNGGCTTGACCCGNGATTTCATAGCCATCAGCAAANGCAAGGCCCCCCCAGGTCAATGTGCTCAGAGTTGATGCCAGGGGTAATCCAAATTTCACATGGTCGCCGGCGTCGTGATAGCCCCCGGTGAGGTCGAGGTTGATGTCAGGCTGAAGGTTCTCGGCAGTGGCAGCGCCAAAATAGATGCCATCGTTTCCATCATTAAGGCCTGAGTCACTTCGCCAGGGAACACGATTGGTGGCTTCGTCAAGATCGCCTGAGCGGTTGGCCTCGTAGAAGAGAAGCGAAAGTTTGAGGGCTTCAGTGTAGGAGTTGGGATTGCCTGTGCTCGTGATTGGTGATGTTTGTGGGTCCGTTTCGGTCTCGTTCTGTGGGCTGCTTGGTATGGAGCTGGCTTTGATGAGAACGATGTCATCACTGTTGATCAAGGGATTGCCCTTGAATTTGGCAATCGCAGCGTTGTTGCTGCCGAGACCTTTCCTTGATCCGTTTTCGTTGTAGACAATTTTGCCTTTATAGGCTTGGTAAATGATGTTTGCGCCTGACCGCTTGAGTTGTTGGTATTTCGTTTTGTTGTTGGCGATGGCTAGGTCGATTGTGTCCATGCCAGAAAATGCATTGATGTCAATGCCGATCTTGTCTTCGTCTAAGCGATTGAAGTCGGTGACAATATCGATGGGGCCTCCAGTTCTGGTGAATGCAAAGAGGTCGGCACCGCCACGCCCAGTCATGATGTCTTTTTGGGCTGTGCTGATCAGNGCATCCTGTTGTTGGGTGCCGATGAAGCGGTACTGGCCCATCTTTTTTTCTTTCGCTTGAATGATGTTGAGGTCGCTGAATCGGTCGACGTGAGGAGTTGGCAGCAGTGTTTTCTCTGGAGGGGTGGGTGGTTCGTTGCCCGTTGATTGTGTCCCCTGTAATTCATTGAGATTGCCGTCAAGAGGGGTTCCCAATGTGACCATTGATTGGAAGTAATTGATCACCGTGTCATCACTCACCTCCAACGCAGGCCACTGCGGGTAGTCGAAGGTGTCATTCATGAAGGGCTGCTGCTGATCCCAGCCCAGCACCGTGAGGTGGTTGATGTCGTGGTTGATGGCCACGCCTTCGATGCTCAGGAATCCGTGGGTGCGGCCATGCATCCAGCCGCCGTAGTGGGGTTCCATCTTCAGCGTGTTGACGAAGGTGTCCACGAGCGCATTGCTGCGCAGATGGCTGGCGAAGCCCTCATGGCCGAAGGTTTCAACCATCGCCATCACCGCATCGGTGTCG
>NHIA01000047.1 GCA_002170825.1 Cyanobacteria bacterium TMED177 | reverse complement strand
ACACCTGCGTGTCGCCCGATGCGCAACCCTGGTCACAGAGATGCCTCTTTTTTTGTCTGATCCCCAGGCCCTGCAGAGCCTCACCACACAGCACTGGTGGGGACTGATCCATCCGGTGCTGATGATCCTGTTCGTTTATCCCGTGACGGGGGCAACGATCCGACTGGGAATCCTGGCGCGGGAACGGCGGCTGCAGATCAATCCGATTGCGCCAACGGTGCCGGTGGAGCACGCCCAGCACGGCAGCTGGGTCACAGGAGGGGTGCTGGTGGCCGTGCTGATCGCCCTGAGCCATAGCCTTCTGGGCCAAGCCACAGGATCTTTGCTGCTGGCGGGAACGGCGGTGATGATTGGCTACATCGCCCTGCTGCGCAGCAAACAGGTCTGGAAGCGACTGGCCTGGGGTGGAGCCTGCTGGAGCTGGATGCTTTGCCTGGGGTTGCATCCTGCAGTGGAGCGACTCAGCGACCAACCCTGGACATCGCTGTTTTGGCAGTCCCATTTCTGGATGGGCATGGTTCTCAGTGGCCTGCTGATCAGCTCCACCGCCCTGCAGCCCTTGATTGGTCGCCACACCACAATCCGACGCTGGCATGTGGGCACCAATGTGATCGTGGCCCTGCTGCTGGCCATGCAGGCGATCTCGGGCACCAGAAACCTGCTTCTGGCCTGATGCCTTGCAGTGGCACAGCTGGCCCGACAACCTGGTCCGACACTGCAGGCATTGAAACGACAGCATCCCGCTCAACCAAAAAAAAAGCCGCCACTGCGGGCGACCAGGTGATGGGGATATCCACAAGTTAAACCATGAAGCCAGTCATTGCAGGCATTCTTGAGCGCGATGTGACAAAAAACACATAGGAGCTTTCCACAGCTCTGTGGAAGAGCAAGGCAGGTCGCGTGCTGGCGTTACAACAATCCCACCAGATCTAGTGGATTTCACCCAGCCCTGGGCCGTACGGCACTATTTTTGGGGCCTCAACTGGGTGATGGGGTTTGCCTGGACCTTGGCGCCTCTCCATCNAAGGGAATTTTTTGATGGGTCTGGCTGTTNACGGCCGNAGCACCGATTCGCTCGATCCGGCCCCAAGACGGTCTTCATCCTGTTCAGGATGACCTTGGGGAAATTGATCACCTCNNCCAAGTCCGGACCCATGCCTGGACTTGGANGAGGTTTTNCCCTTCCCTGCTTCCCTCCGGACTGGCTTTCAGCGCTGNCGAGTCTGTGCAGCTTCACGCCAGCGGCGAATCCGCTCGTAGTCGGCATCGGATAACTCCTGCATCCCATGCCGCTCGCTCAGCTGACGGTGAAAGCTCAAGTAACCGAGGAAAGCGTGCACGCCAACCAGGATTCCGCCGAACAGCAACAACAGNCTTGGGTCTGGGGCTGCCCCCACCACCGNNCTGAANCCCCAGGTGAGCAAACCAGCCACAACGCCACTGCGCAGCCAACGCATGGGATGGGGACCTCCCCTCCACAGCATCAGTTCTCGGTGTATTGACCGCTGCGGGCCAGGACCTCTTCCGCCGGACTGAANTGGGGCGGCTCCAGCTCNAGATCAGGGTTGTANCGNTAATTCTCATGCAGGAAGCGGGACTGAAGCACCGCCTCCTCAACCGCACCGATGACTCCAACCGCCCTGGAGCGAATGGTCTCCTGCTGCTCGAGGTCCTCGACATGCAGCGAGACCTGCAGTTCATCGCGCAGCACCGAAAGATGGGCGGCACTTTTCACCACGCCATAAATGCGCTGAACGCGATCGCGCTGAATGAGCTCNATGCCGAGGGTGTGGGCTCGCTCCAGTTCGGAATCCAGGCTGGGCCAATAGCGGGAGGTGTAATACGCCCCGGAATCCTGGTGATACCAGTCCTCACTGCGAGCGATCGACGACGACACGGTGTTGTGCAGTTTCCAGAGGAACAGACGCAAGGAGTTGCCATCGCTCACCTGGCCAAGCTTGTCGTCCAGGGACACCTCAAGGCTTCTGCTCGCCTGATCGGAACCCAGCAGCAGNTACTCGATNGGATACATCGAGACCTCGCGGTTGCGCACCACATAACGGTTGAGGTGGAAGCGGCAGTACGGACAGGGGTACATCGTGGCCAGAGCCGCGAAAAATGCCTTGAACGCCGNAACCGAATCCTGTTGCTGCTCGGCAGGCTGGGCNGCGATCAGTTCCGCACTGGTGTGCATGAAGCGCCAAGTGGCCGGACCGATGTAATAGGGGAAGCTCACCCGCATCTCACTGGCTTCAACGTCGTGACGTCCGACGTGTAGATCGAGAAAAGCGACGTACTGNCACAAAAACCCCGTCTCACGGCCGAACTCCTCCCGTTCCCGTCGTTTCTGAACCCCATTGAGATAGTGGCGTGTGAGCTCCCAGGCGCGTTTGAGNTCTTTCTTGACCGTCAACGGACGGGAATTGAACGCCTCTTCGGTCGCGTGCCCGTAAAGATCGAATTCGCCGGCAGCATGGCGTTCGGCAAACCAGCTGTTGAGAACGGCANCGTCGGCATCGTCCCAAGCAGAGATGTCCTGCTGACTCAACACGGAGCTGGCGCGCAGCAACAGCGGCATGAACTCGTCGTACCAGTAGGCCGTCGGCATGATTGAACCGGCGTAACGCTGGTCGTCGGCATCGACGATCACCCGCTGCCAGNTGTCGTGGTACGGACGGGACGTCGCCGGNTTGTCGTGATCCAGGTCTGCGGTGACCTCCTGATGATCATCGAGCTGGCGCAAGCGGTTCAGCTCATGGCTCTGCAGATCCTCATGGGTGACCTGATCGGGATTGTGACCATGCAGTGCGGCCGTTAGCAGCACCTCAAGCACCACGCCAACGATCTGATGGTGGTGGTCCAGTTCCTCCAGTTCGTGTTCAAGCCGACCTTCCGCTTCGAGCATCGCGTCGGTGTGGGGAATGGAATCCCAGTTCGCCATGCGATCCCTCAGGGCATCCTCCGCCGNGTTCACCGACNCCCGCAGGCTTTCGAACGGCTCCTCCGCCCCGTCTTCGACAATGCCGAGAGCGAGGTAAAGATCCACGGCCGCATTCACGAAGCGGACGAAATCAGANATCGTGTACGGCAGGTCATAAGCCCGCAGATGGGTTTCGGAATTGGCGGAATAACTCTCTCGAAAGCTCCTGTAAGCCGCTCCCTGAATCAGNCGGAACCATCCGATCTGCATCTGCAGAGGAGATGTTCCCTGCAGATGGGTGGACTTGGACTTGGCGACGCCGTCGCCATGGGACGCCGCACTCTTCGNGGCGGCATGGGGGTCCACNGACCGATGGCCACCGACATAGGCCCGTGGATGNGACTCAAATTGCTCCGGCANATAGTCGAGCAGGTGCTGAAGATCGATGCGTTCCGANCCATCGCGCGCGATTTCAATCGCGATGGCATCCGCCGTCTGCTCNGAAACCTCGAACAGNTGGATCANCCGTTTCATGGTCTCCAACTCAACCCAGCCGTCACCGTCCTGATCCAGCAGGGTGAAAGCCTCCCTGGCTTTCAGAGCAGCGTCGCCAACCTGAAGAGTCAGCAGCAGGCGCCAATCCCGCAGGNTGATCGCACCATCCCGCAGCCGATGGGCCTCGATTGCCCCCTTGAGATCCCCGAGCGTGAGTTCGGCGCCACTCNCGCGCGCGCGTNCAACCATNTCAGCTGCGGNGATTCCACTGGACTGCACACCGGTGAACAAGCGGTCAAAGGCTTGAGGTGTCAAACCGGCCATGGACGCCGAAGTAGATCAATTTGAGGCTAATGAGATCAGCCACGATCGGCCTCTGATGGCAGCAAACCACCCAGCTCGAGGCCATCAGCCATCTNCACACCCCGGCGATGAAAGGCTTGCAGCACCCGACGTTGAAACTCCCGTTCGGTGGNCCACTGTTCGCCGGCCTTGGTGACCAGCAGCACCTGCATCTGCACCCCAAGCGCTGTGGTGCGTTTGATGCCGCGAAGCACCGGATCACTCAGCAGCCGGCTGCCCCACAGCGGATCCGCACAAAACGCATCGATCTCCAACGCGAGGGTGCGATAGACGATCTCCAGATTCGTCTGACGGTGCGAAATCACAAACGTGACCAGGCTTCCCGATCGCAGTTTGGTGTGGTTCCGCACCTGCTGAATGGAGGCGTTGTCGAGGATGCACATCCGTTGGTCCAGGCAACGCATGTGGGTGCTGAACAGCCTCAGGTCGGTCACCTGTCCCTGATTGCCATCCACCTCAATCCAGTCACCAATGGCAAAGCGGTCTTCCATCAGGATCACGAGACCGACAATGAAGTCGCGCAGCAGTCCCTGAAACACAAAGGCCAACGCGCCGAGCAGCGCACCACCGGCCAGCACAAGGGAGACGGAGGTGTCGCGAACCCCAGGGATATCAAGCAGGATCCAGACCAGCAGAAACAGAATGGCTGACACATCAATCAGCCGATGGCTGACCCGCCTCAGGCTGCGGTAGCGCTGCTGGCGGCGCTCCAATTCCTGTTGTGGAACATCCACCGCCACATCAGCAGACCACTGACTGAGCAGAAATGTGGTGAGGCTGCGCAGCAGGAATGCCGCCATGGTGGCCATAACAGCTTTGCCAATGCCGAACAGCGGCTGAAGCGTCAGCTCAAGCGCCAGGGGGACTTGTCCAGGGATCGTGAGCACCCCGAACGCCAGCATCAGCACCAACTCGCTGAACAGCAACAGCAACACAGCGATTCCCAACGCCTGCTCAGCGCACAGACGCATTTCTTGCCATCGCTGGTGGCTGGGCTGCTCCTGCAGCTGACGATGCACACGCAGCGTTCGCACCCGGCAACGATTCCAGACCAGAGCCGTGGCCAGAAACAGCAGCAACAGCACCAGCTCGATGATCAGAATCAATTGGAGCCGTTTGATACGCAGCTCCGGCGCATAAAGCCGTCGCGCATAGTTGACGCGATCCTCCAGGCGTTGTCGCCACACCTGCGCCAACGCCAGTTGCTGGGAGCCGTTGATGTCCGCATCGGCTTCCGTGATCGTGAGCAGAGGGAAGGGTTGCTCCCGTCCGGGCAGCCTTGCCGCCAGTTCGTAGGCGCCGTTTGCCTCGCGCAGCACAACGATTCGGACCGGCTGACCGGTGCGGTTCAGGCCGTAGCGCTGACCAGACGCGCAGACATTCGACTCCGCCGCCAACAGCGAATCCAGGATCCATTCGCTGAGCCGTTCGCTGAACGTGCAGAGCTGATTGGGGTCATACAGCGCCTTGAGGTTGCCTTCGATCACCCGAGCCCGGGTGGANGCATCAATCTTGATGGTGTCTCCCAAGGGCACCGGACTGGCGATGCTGATCGCTGGCACGCCCAGAACGCGCACCTTGGCCAGCTCGAATTTCCCCTCCAGCGTGAAGTCCTGACGGCCCTCTTCGGCCGAGCTTTTCTGACCCTGTGGAGCCAGATCCAACAGGGAGGCAGGACTGGCCAGAGGCATCATCAGCACGGTCAGCAGTGCCGACAGCACCAGCAGTTCACCGAAGCAGCGACGCACGCGAAGCAAGGATTGTTCAACCGGTCCACCCATGATGGGGCGGTTGCCTGTGCTGGCCAGCCGGGCTCAAGACCAACCTAGAAGTCCCATCGGCTGCAGAACCGAACGCAGCCAAGGCAGGCTGAGACCAATCACATTCGAATAGCAACCATCAATGCCCGCGATGCAGAGCCCACCACGGCCCTCCAGTGCGAATCCACCAGCGCACTGCAACGGCTCACCCGTGGCGACGTAAGCCTCGATCTCCGGCAGCGACAACGGCGCGAAATGCACCTCCGTGCTGATGCAGGCCTCAACCACCTCTGTGGACGGCATCGGTCCACCCCGGCTGGCACCATTCGAACCCAGAACAATCAGGCTGTGGCCGGTGAGCAGGGATCCCCGACGACCCGCCATGCGCTGCCAGCGCTGGATCGCCTCCGCCGCATCGGTGGGTTTGCCGAACACCTCGCCCTCAAACACCAGCACCGAATCACAACCGAGCACAGCCGCACAGTCGCTGTGCTCGATCGGGTCCAGAGTGACCTGTACAGCATGGGCCTTGGCGGCCGCCAGCAACTGCACCAGCTGAGCGGAGTCACTGTGCCGGATTTGGCGTTCATCCACACCGCTCACTTGCACACGATGGGCAATGCCCGCCTGTTCCAGCAATCGACGTCGGGCCGGCGACGCGGAGGCGAGGAGAAGCATCGAATCACCGCTGATCAGAACCCTCCGTAGGCTGCCAGCAACGGGAGGTCCCACCATCGATCACCCCACCGACCAGCCCACAGAGCTCCTGGATCAACGCAGCCGAACGCGGGCGTTGCGCTCGATGCGCTGCCTGCCTTTCACCGAAGCGCTGTACCGCGATCTTCAGCAGCGTGGCCTGGATGCCGACAGCGTCTGGTCTGATCCGGAGCGCTATCGCCGCACCAACCATTGGCCAAGGGATGGGGAATCCCTGGAAAACGACCTGCGTTGGCTGATCACGGTGGGGGTGTTGAGGCGGGAGGTGGATGGCCAGGGTTTGACCAGCCGGTTTCGGTTGACGCCGCTGGGGCGGGACCTGCTGGAGGACGAGCCGGATTCATTGCGCCGGTCTCCAGGCTGGAACGACCAGCTCCGGCAGCTGCTGCGCCGCCGCTGGCCGTTTTGAGCACCAAGAGCTCACGCGCCAGGACGCCGCTGATGGTGCTGGGCACCTCCAGTGGTGCCGGCAAATCACTGATGACGGCCGCCCTCTGCCGGGTGCTTCGCCGCCATGGCGAACAGCCCCTGCCCTTCAAGGGCCAGAACATGAGCAACAACGCCTGGGTGGATGGGGATGGCGGTGAGATGGCGTACTCACAAGCGATGCAGGCTTGGGCCGCGGGACTGGAGCCCTGTTGCGCCATGAATCCCGTGCTGCTCAAACCGCGTGGCGACAGCACCAGTGAGGTGATCCATGGCGGTCGCAGTGTGGGCACCGCCCGCGCCGAGCACTACTACCGCGATTGGTTTCGTCCGGGTTGGCAGGCGATCCGCAGCGGGTTGAGCGA
Source organism: Cyanobacteria bacterium TMED177 (assembly GCA_002170825.1). Lineage (GTDB taxonomy): Bacteria > Cyanobacteriota > Cyanobacteriia > PCC-6307 > Cyanobiaceae > Parasynechococcus. The sequence continues at coordinate 2,662 of NHIA01000047.1, read as the reverse complement.
GCTGCAGCAGCGTTGGCCCGAAGGGCGGCTGGTGCTGGAGGGTGCCGGCAGTCCGGTGGAAGTGAACCTGCAGCGGCGGGACCTCACCAACCTGCGCCTGGCCCAATACCTCCGGGCCAACTGCCTGCTGGTGGCGGACATCGAACGCGGTGGTGTGTTCGCTCAGATCGTCGGCACCCTGGCCCTGCTGCGANCCGTCGAGCGGCCCTTGATCAAGGGCATCCTGATCAACCGGTTCCGGGGCCGGCGCGAGCTGTTCGATCAAGGCCGCACCTGGTTGGAGCAACACACCGGGGTGCCGGTGCTGGGGGTGATGCCCTGGTTGAACGAGGCCTTCCCTCCGGAGGATTCCCTCGATCTGCTGGAGCGGCGGCCGACGCGTGGCAGCGGCGATCTGGAGATTGCGGTGCTGAAGCTGCCATCGATCAGCAACTTCTCCGATCTCGACCCGCTGGAAGCAGAGGCCAGCCTGCGGCTGCGCTGGGTTCAACCGGGTGACGAACTGGGGCTACCCGATGCGGTCATCCTGCCCGGCAGCAAACAGACCCTGCGTGATCTGGAAGCCCTGCGCCACTGCGGCCTTGGTGATCAACTCCAGGCCTATGCCAGCTCCGGCGGATCGGTGCTGGCGATCTGCGGTGGGATGCAACTGATTGGAACCAGCCTGCACGATCCAGACCAACTGGAGGGGGGAGGGGAGCCTGGCCCCTGGCCTGGCCTGGGCCTGCTGCCGATCACCACCGAATTCGGCGGCAGCAAGGCCCTGCAGCAGCGGCAGGTGCAGGCGGTCTGGCCCGAGCCGACAACAATCACAGGTTTTGAACTCCACCACGGCTTCACCCAGGCGAGCAGCGACCTGCAACCGCTGTGCCGTGAACCGGATCTGGGCTGGTGGCGGCCAACGCCAGAGGGTGGAAGCATCCTGGGCACCTACCTGCACGGGCTGCTCGACAACGGTCCCTGGCGGCGCCACTGGCTGAATCAACTGCGTTGCCGCCGAGGATTGACACCCTTGCCCACGGACCGGCCGCACCATGGTGCGCACCGGGATGCGCTGCTGAATCGCCTGGCCGATGCCTTCGAGCAGCATGTGGACCTGACACCANTGCTGGAGCCATGAGCACCATTCCCGTGCGCTGGCCCGATGGACGCATCACCCAGGAACGGATCGGANNGGACTGGCTTCAGGCCGCNGCGGACGCGGGCATCGCCATCCCCACCGGCTGCCTCGGCGGCAGCTGCGGCGCCTGTGAAATCGAGGTGAACGGCAAAGTGGTGCGGGCTTGCATCAGCACAGTGCCTCCCGCGAAAGCCGGACAATTGAGCGTGGAGTTCGCCACAGACCCCTACTGGTGATTGGTTTGAAACGCAGCCTTCTTGCCCTGCTGACTGGTGCCATCAGTGGCGCGGGCGTCGCCCTGATCATGGGCCTGATTGGACTGGTCGGCCGGCAGCTCTGGGGGGATCCGGCTGAGCAGGGGCTGGAGCACCAGATGCCGCTGCTCTGGTCGATCACGGTGTGCGGAGGCATCGGCCTTGTGCTGAGCCAACTGCATCGGGGAGGTGAACACACCCTGCTGCCGGAACTGCCTGAAACCATCGCTGATCTGCGGGATCCCGACCATGCACCACGGCGCGACAACCCACGGGCGATCCTCGGTGCGTCTCTGGCCCTGATCGGCGGCGGCAGCATCGGCCCCGAAGCCCTGATGACCCGCGTGGCGACGGTGATCAGCCAACGGATCTGGCAGAACCGAGACCGGGATCTGAAGCTGGCCGCCACGGCCGGCAGCCTTGGCCTGTTCGGCTTCCCCTTGCTGGGGGGGGCCGTCGTCCAACACGACAAGCAGCGCGATTTGGTCAGCCGCTGGATCCCAGGAGCTCTGGGCGGACTCGCCGGTTTTGCGATGTTCAACGGCATCGACGTGGCCACCGGCGGCAGCCTGCAGCGGATGCGTTACAGCTGGCCCAGCACGCTGGGGGAGGACCTGGGCACCCTCAGCTCCGGTGTGTTGGCGGGCCTGGTGGGCTGGGGCCTCGGCTGGATGCTGTTGCGCTGGCGGAGCTGGTTGGAACCGCGGCGGCTGCTGGCCCACTGGCGCTGGTGGCCGGTGCTGACCGGTCTGTTGCTGGGGATCACGATGCACTGGCTGCCGCTGGTGCCCTTCGCCGGAGAGGAGCAACTGCGCCCGTTGCTGGAAGGGGTCAACCGCAGCAGTGCGCCTGTGCTGCTGGTCTCGGCCCTGATCAAGCTGGTGATGCTCGGCCTCTGTCTGGAAACCGGCTGGCGGGGCGGTATTTTCTTTCCGGTGTTCCTGATCGCCTGCGCAGCGGGAACCGGCCTGCACGAGCTCAGCCCGAACCTCGGAAGCCTGGGGAGTTGGTGCGGCGGGGTGACAGGGGCGTTTTACCTCACCGTTCTGCGCTCACCGCTGGTGGCCCTGGTTCTGGGGGTGGGGCTGCTGCAGGGCCATGGCGCCACAGCTGTTGTGCTGGGCGTGGCTGTGGCCTGGCTGATCACCCACCAGTCACGACCGGGTGATGCCCCTCCACTTGCCCCTCAAAAACCCGACTCGCCCTGATGTCGGGCGCTTCCAGCGTGATCAGGTCGTCTTTGGTGAGCGCCTCGCCCATCCGTGCGAACAAGCGGTTCGCCTGCCGC